>DAOUVH010000206.1 GCA_030667725.1 Candidatus Cloacimonadota bacterium
AGTGTGAGTGCTAATTTCATAGCTGCCCGAAAAATAGTGATTCCGGAAATTATTATAAAGAATGGAATGAGTTTTTTAAATGTTTCTCTTGCTCCAATCTCTTTTTTCTTTTTCTGGAAATCTTTATTAATGCTGACATTTCTTAATTTTATGTAAAGAATAATTGAGGCAACGATTCCTAATGGCATCACGCGCCAGGACCCTTCCAAACCCCACCATGAAATTGCTGCTGTAATTAGAAGAGGTCCCAAGGTTCGTGCCATTTCTCCACCCAGCATGTAATAGCTCATTCCCTTACCTGTCTGATCTGCTGAAACATGTTTTATCATTACAGGTGAAGGAACATGAAAAAGTGTATTACTGATCCCTGCAATAAACAATAAAATTAACAGAATGGGATAACTTGGAGCAACACCCAATAAACTCATGGCGACTCCGGTAATTGCCGGCGTTACAATAATAAAATAACGCACACAAACACGATCTGCAATTAACCCAATAAATGGATTAAAAAGTGAAGGTAGTTTTCTAGCAACATCCAGAAGTCCTGCCATGGAAAGTGAAATACCCAGCTTTGAAATGAGGAGGGGAAGAAGCGGCGCTAAAAAAGCGGAATAGATATCGTGAGAGAGATGTGCAAATGAAACCGTCAGCACATTCCCAAATTGAAATCTTTTCTTGTCTTTCATATTATTTTAAATCCCATTCTCGTTACGAAGTTTGTCTTCGTAACGTTATTTTTGCATCAACGTTCCTAAGACAAACTTAGGAACGAAAAGTTATTACTGATGATATCTTTCAAAAGATATTAGATTCTCTAAATTTATTTTTTAGCATTTTTGAATCTATTCAAAAATTCTGTTTCATCTCCAAATTCCACAAAATCTTGTTGATGAGCAGGTTCTACAAAATTATCATCTTTCTCATGTTTTATAGCACACCAATATTCTTCCGTATCACCTGTAATTTTAACCGCATAAGCTAGTACACCGTTTGCATAACCACAATACGAACATCTAAGTTTATCAGGGAATGATAAATAATTTAGCTTATGCCTATCGATCTTTATATATTTTTTTCTATCTACAAGTGGTAATTTAAACAATCTGAAACAAATCTGATGATAAATTTCCAAGGCAATATCAAAAATTATAAAAAAGATAAACATTCCCCAAATAAATGGTATAGTGAAAATGCTTGTAAACTCTCTTTCCGGATACTTCTTGAATTCCATAGTTTTCTCCAATTAATTTATATTCATTACGTTCTCAATGTCAGAATAAATTTTCAGAATGAACGAGATTTTCTTTAAAATCCATAATTCTCGGAGATCAAAATCCTGTCAATAAGCCTATTATTCCCACGATCGCTCCAAAAACAAGATTAACTGCTTTCACGGAGATAAATCCTTTTTTAGATTCTGCCAACAATGGAAGCATACCGTGTCCATCTTGTACGATCGAGCTTGCCAATAAAATACTAAATGGGATTGTTCCCGCTGCAAACAAAGTAACGAAAACAAGGTGTGGACCTGACTCGGGAATTATTCCGATCAAAAGTGCTACTGCTAAAACAATGAGCATATTATCTGCTATCAAGCTATTAATATCGATTAGCTGAAGTAGAATATGAACTACGAGTAATGTTCCAAAAGTCCATAAGAAGATTCTGGGAATGTGAACTTTGACAATATGTTCCCAGAGATGTTCTTCCAGAAAGTGTTCAGGAACGGTAATCACGATAAGTAAAGCCATAAGAGAAGTTAACATAATAGTTATTCTTACCCAGTTCCATTTTTGTGGTCCAATCTCACCGAAAACAGTTCCCAATAAGAAGATAGCAATAATGATGATAATCAATATTCGGGGTGCAGATGTTTTCTTAAAGTTAGAAAAAAGACTTTTATGCGGGAAACAGTCACATTTTTCTTCTTCGTGGAGGGGAAATTTATTATGGGAAAATTTTGTCTCAAAATGTTTCTTTGAGACAAGTTGATCAGTGATAAATCCGGCAATAATTCCAATTACAAAAATAATAGCTATGAGTAGAATTGCTTTTTGAGGGAACATTGCCAGCATCACAAAAGCTTCATCTCCGCTGGTTGCTATCATAGCTGTTACCACGGCTCCGAAAGAAATAATGCGATGAGAAAATAATGTTACAGCGGTAAAAGCACCCAGACATCCGGGTATAGCTCCCAAAGCAGCAGCAATAAAATACTGTTTCCATCTACTTTCAGTAAGATTAGTTTGCCATAATCCTTTTGTTTGAACGTTGATATATTCAATGATGAGCATCATAACAAACACAAAACCTGTGATCATTAAGGCGTGCTTTAGAACTTCAATTAATATTATCATTTTTGCATAACCTCACAATTTGCAACTAACAAAACCTAACAAAGAAAAGTTCTTTGTTGTTAGGTACTTATTTTTTTTATTCCTTTTATAATAATATCATTTTCTTTTACACCGATATTATTCGCAATGACCGAACATTTTGCTTTCAGTAGGAAAAAAATGGATCTGTTTACACCGGATAACCCTTCATAATTTCCCTGACCTTTACTGATGATCATATCAGCATTTTTGAAGATTTCTAGAAATTCATCATTACAATAATCGAGAACTGTGCCGGGAGCAACTGAACCTGATGAAATAACTTTTGCAATTTTATCAATTCCGATAAATTCAGCTTCTTCGAGTGTGATATCATTTATTACCGGAATCTCCCGAACTACGAAAGTGACAGGTTTTCCAAGCTCTTCGATCAAGATTTTATCAAAAACTGCTTCTCCCGAATTATCTCCGATGTAAAGAATCTCTCTTGCTGCTTTCAATTCCTGTTTAAATAATTCGTAATCGAAAACTGCAAATTCCTGATGTAAGATTATTTCTACATCTTTTACAATATTGAATTCTTTATCAACTCCGAGATCGATTACATTTCCTGCAACTGCAAGTCTGATAGCTGTTAAAAGGCTATCATCGGATTCCTTAACTTTTTGCTTTAGTACGGGATATAGATGCATTGCGTGTTCGATATTTTTTTGTTTAATATTTTTATAAGGATCATCATTTCCTGTAATTTCACTTACTTTTTTATAGATCAGTGCTCCAGTTTCGGGTGGAGTATGTTCTAATGGAATTTTTGGGATCAACATTCCTACTTCATCTAATAATCTCTTTATTTTATGTTCATCATTCGTAGCAATTCGTCCTGCTCGTAATGCCTGATTCATAAAACAGGGAAGACAATCAAGATAGGTTTTCATCTATTTCTCCATCCGGCAGCATATTATCGGGATGATATATGCCATTTTCTTCTTTCTGATAACGAACACAATTTTTCCAATCTCCGTGGCAATAATTTTCTATCCATTTTTTATTTAATTTTCCTTGTTCAAA
>DAOUVH010000283.1 GCA_030667725.1 Candidatus Cloacimonadota bacterium
AAGCGCTGGATTCAATCTCTGAAATGATTGACGTTAACGAATTTAATGAAAGTGTTATGCATTTTCTAACCATTATTGAAAATACAAACAAAAAAAATCGCAATATCTATACGATAGCCTGCGGAACTTCTTATCATGCCACTTTAGTTGCAGCACTATTCTTCAATGAAATTGCAAACATCGAGCTCATTCCGATTCTACCTGGAAATTTCAGAGGTCAGTATTCTAAAAGTCTAAGAAATGATGATGTAATAATTGGAGTATCTCAAAGTGGCGAGACTAAAGATCTTGTTGATATCTTTAATGATATTGAACGTTCTGATCTGGATATTAAGAAAGTTGTATTGGTGAATAATATGAATTCGACCCTGGGCCAGGAGAAAAGTGATGTTTCTATTCCTATCTCATGTGGTCCAGAGATAGCAGTTCCGGCAACAAAGAGCTTTATAAATCAAATTACTTTATTTTATTATCTCGCTGTTAAAGTTGCTGAGATGAAGTTGAACAACATAGAGAACAAAAGCTCCTCTGAATATCGCAAATTGAAGAAGATAGTAGACTTCCGCTGGAATTCAGTAGAAAATATTCCGCAGTTGATCCAGGAAACCATCCAAACAGCAAAAGAGCAAATTGAATTTGTAGCTGGAAAAATATATATGGAACCTTCCATGCATATTCTGGCAACCAAGATAACCGGAGTAGCCAAGGAAGGCGCACTTAAAATTAGGGAGACTGTACTAAATCACACTGAAGGTGGAGAAGCTTCCGAGTTTAAGCACGGTCCTAATACAATATTAGGGAAGAATACTGTTTTTGGAATAAAAAATATTAAGGCGATAATAAAACACTTTAATAATATTATAAAAGAGATGGAAGCATTTGCTGAAAAAAGAAATATTTCATATGATGAACGGAGAATGATCACACTTGCTATAAGTAATTATATTTTCTCAAGATCTTATCCCTTCAATCTTTCACAAAAAGCACTAACGCTTTTTCAGGAGATCATTGAAGATTATGACTTCTTTGAAAATGCCTACAGGAATTATCCGCTAATTTACGTAACTGGACCTAATGAAAGAGATATAAATTTAACAATCTCACAGATCAATACTCACAAGATCCGTGGTGGTGATACATTTATTATTGCGGAGGAGAATGATAAATTGCTAGAAAATGCCCGTACGAATCCCCACGATGAAGGTTATTACGGTTGGGGATATATTATTCTACCCAGAACAGGTGATTCATTGATGACAACTTTCTCTTCTACAATTGTTCTTCAATTGTTAGCATTGAAAATGAGTATAAAGAAAATGGGATATCTGGATAGATTGTGTATCAAAGACCATGGTGTTCATCCTGATGTACCGAAGAATGTTTCAAAATCAATAACGGTTGATTAAAAGCATACTGGATAACTATTAGAAAATGGAGTGTTAATAATGCGAATTGGATATGGATATGATGTTCATATATTGGTGGAAAATCGAAAACTTGCATTAGGGGGAGTGAATATTCCCTTTGAAAAAGGATTACTTGGTCACTCAGATGCTGATGTTCTCATTCATGCAGTTATTGATGCTATTTTAGGTGCACTTGCTAAAGGTGATATCGGAGTGCTCTTCCCTGACACAGATGAAAATTACAAAGATATCGATAGTAGAATATTACTAAGAAAAACTAATGAAATAATGCAGGATTCAGGTTTTGTAATTGGAAATCTGGATGCAACAATATGTGTTCAGCAACCAAAATTACAAAGATATATCCATCAAATGAGAGAGAATCTTGCCTCCGATATGCAAACTGATATTTCCAACATCTCCATTAAGGCAACTACTGAAGAAGGGATAGGGTTTATCGGCGAGGGAAAAGGTATCAGTGCAACATCTGTTGTTCTTATTATTAAAATATGAAAAAACCTGAACTACTCCTGCCGGTAGGAAATACCGAGGCATTTTATGCTGCTATAGAAGGTGGAGCTGATGCAATATATTTAGGACTTAGACATTTCAATGCACGTAACAGAGCAAAGAATTTCATGATTAACCAGTTACAATCTATTTTAACCGAATCAAAAAAGCATGGAATTAAAGTATATCTAACACTTAATACATTAATCAAGAATTCAGAGCTTCCAGTTTTACTTGATGTTCTTTACCAAGTTTCCCAAACTTCTCTATCATCAATAATAATCCAGGATTGGGGAGTATATTATCTCGTGCGTAAATTCTTTCCTAGCATCACACTTCACGCCAGCACACAAATGGCGTTTCATAACTCAATTGGAACCGAATTCGCTAAGATGAAAAACTTTGAACGTGTGATCATCGCTAGAGAAATAACACTGGAAGAATTGAAAATAATCAGCCGGAAGAGTAGGATCGAGTTAGAAATATTTACGCATGGAGCGTTGTGTTATTCCTTTTCCGGTTTGTGTCTTTTCAGTAGCTTCTTAGGTGGAATGAGTGCAAATCGAGGTCAATGCAGACAACCTTGTAGAAGGATATTCAAATCCGAAGAAAATGAGAATTATTTCTTTAGTTTGAAGGATAACCAGCAGATCGAAATCGTGCCGGAACTGATAAAGATTGGAATATCGTCGCTAAAAGTTGAAGGTCGAATGAAATCCGCCGAATATGTTAATCGGGTTGCAAAGGCATATCGCATGGTTATTGATGATCCTAATAGAATAGAACAAGCTAAGCAACTTCTTTCGTATGATATGGGAAG
>DAOUVH010000110.1 GCA_030667725.1 Candidatus Cloacimonadota bacterium
GTTGTGCATTTTGTATTTCCAGAATTGTATCATCCAAATATAATTCATCATTTGTTGGAATTACGAGAATTTGGAATTCCTCGATGAACAAAGGTGCATCAGAAAGATCGGATGAATAACTTTCAATTTCATTAATAAATGATGAGATTATTGAGAGTTCAGAATTACTTACAAAGTAATACTCATCTTCTCCATCATCATCTTCATCAAAGTTAAGAATTTGCTGAGTTGGTGTTGAATCATAAATTATATTCACATCAAGTGTATCCTGCCAAATCTCATCAACATAAGAAATAAAATCTATTCCATCTTCACTCAATATAGGGAATGTAGGCCAATCATTTGAAATTCCAATATGACCAATTGCACGGATAGAATCAAATTCGGCGATCTTTTGAGTTACATCGAAGATATCAGTTCCAAATTTGAATGACATAGTTCTTTCCATTCCATATTCAACAGAACAACTACTGATGTCATAGATCGAGTATAAGAATGGATCTCCATCATTTGTCATTAAAGCGGGTTTGGTTGAAGAGCTAAATCGATCATTGAACAATGTCCCGATAAATTCAAGTTCCCCGTTGTTATTTACAATGTAGTCGTTATCCCAACCGATAAACCAGCCCTCTTCATCGAACAGCGGGTAGTATTTATAAAATGCTTCAAAAGATGTTCCCCGCCAAAACATTGAGCTTGGATTTCCGATATCATCAAGACCATCGGCTTCTACAATTTTCACTGCCCGTGATGAATGACGGATATTAACTGTATTGTTCTGAAAATTATTGTTTTCATAAAGAATTTTTTCATCAATATGCCAGATGAGGAGTCCACCACCGTAACTATAATAATTTTCAGAAATCCGGCCCGGCAGAAGATAATCATATTCATAAGTTTGGTCTGAACTTAGATTTGGATATGGGTAAGTTGGATAGAGAACTACACGGTCGTCAGCAGATGTACAAGGGTAAGCTCCACCATCTCCGTCGGGATCAACCTGTCTGTTTTCTACAAGAAGATATTCTGTTTCAGTAAGTGGGATTTTAATAAAGTAAGCTGAACTATCTGTTATAGTTGCCGGATCAAACATTTTCTCAGCCGGCAGAACAGTTATTTTGCTATCGAAATCAAATTCATCAATATCTTTCAATATTCCACGAGCACGATATGAATCTTCGAAGGCAATAACACGAGACCATGCTCCGGGCAGAGCCGGGAAAATTCCTTCTACTTCATAATAAATATCAGCTTGTCCATTTCCAGTTTCATCAAGACCCATATATATTGCAGTTAAACCTCCACTATCCATAATGTCGAAATATCCAACTTGTGGTGTGTAGTTCCTGGTATTATAGAGATCAACAAATCCAAGTGAGTGACCAAATTCATGAACCATTACAGCATTAATAACACCCCAATTTGGGACAATAGGAATGCTTCCATTTTCCTCTGGCTCAGAATCCTGAATTATTGTTTCGGGAATATTGCATGCATGATTAATAGTTACTGTGCCATTATCTACAATCGCTTCCTTTCCATCTCCCACAACTATAAAGAAAGAAGGCAGGTCGGAAGGTGTGTCACCCCAAACATCGTGCTGCCAGTCTGAGCCGGCATGGATGAAAATGAAATGCTCATATTGTGAAAAATCGATATCCTCATCTTCATCGGCGGTATTGAAGCAATCCAGGAAATACTCTTCAAATCGTTCTATCTGCAATTCGAAATTAGCTCCGATTGGATTGTAATATGACATTTCATGGGGAAGAGTATAACCGGTGAAGTCTTCTCCTGCAACTGGTTGCGGAAAGATATCTATTTCAGCTTGAAAATCTCCAAAACTTACTGCATCGTAATAGTATTTCAATGCTTCCAACTGCATGGAAAAATATGTATGATCATGGGGAGGTCTTCCTATCGGAAATGAATAACCTGTTGCATCTTGTACGAACTTTCCATTACCGGTAGTTGTAGAAAGACTATCTACAGGGAAATCTATCAGCAGAACAAGTATTTTATTATAATCTCTGCTGTTGATGTTGCTAATATTCCTGGGACGAGATAACTCCTTTTCAATAGGATGAACCTTTCGCTCGGTTGTCGTTGGTGCAATATCCTTACGGATTATGAATTTTTTAGCATAAGATAGCTCAGGTATACTCAGTACCAGAACTATCAAAACAGATAGTAATATTTTCTTCATATTTTAATGAGAATTAGAATTCAACTTTTAATGAGAAAGTTTGATTGTAGTCTTGAAGTTCTCCACCGGGTTGGAAAGCAAAATCAATATTTACCAGATATTGTTTGTTGAATGTATAATGAACTCCTGCTCCAAAAGAGAACCCCTTTAGATCTCCTGCTCTATCTAATAAATAGCCAGATCTAAGGCTAAGAAGATCAAGGTAAGTATATTCAGCACCTGCACCCCAGATAATCTCTCTAATCTCAATTGAATTATTGAAAGCAGATATGCTATCAAAATCTCCATCCTTGAAATCATCTGTCCATGAGGTGAATATTCTTTGGTAGATTGGATCGCTGTTTGCAAGCATTTTATTCATATCTGCATTAATGCAGAGTTTATTATATTTAGATTCCAGTACTCGATATGAAAATCCCATACGTAAGTTCATTGGAAGAGGATCTGATTGAGATTTATCTATATACGTGATGTCAGGTCCTATATTTTGAAAGTTGAGTCCAAAATCTAATTTATCAACTAATATGCTGTAACCGGACAGTTCAGCTTTATTAAATCCACCCAAAGAAGCTATGCCATTATAAAGGCTTAAAGCACCATTATAGGGAGAGACAAGGATCTGTCCAAAATCAACACTTTTATGTTTTACTCCAAGGTCAAAAGCGTAACTCATTCCACGTCCCTTTGTATCAGTGTGCCCTGTTGATGCACCTTCAGGTGCAAGATCACTTATAATAAATTTAAAAGCAAGACCAACACCAGTTTTTTGGCTGACTTGATAGCCATAAGTAGCAGCGATAGAAAGGTCATAGCTTTCAAAAGTGCTTAGTAAATAGCCATTTTCATCCAATTGATCTTGTTTGCCATAAGTCATATAAGTAGCTGCGAATCCAACATTTCCAAGATCTTCTATATAATTATTTCCAGCAAGATGAAAATAATACATATCATTAAATAATTTACCAAACCAGTTTGAGAACATACTACTAAATTGTTTCTTTCTATTAAAAGCCATAGCGCCAGTATTCCAGTATCCGGCAAATGCGTCATCTGTTTGAGCAACATATGCCTGTCCCATACCACCTGTTCGAGCACTTGGCTCGATTAGTAGAAATATTACGGCTGCTTCTGAGACTGCATTTGCTGCAATAGGTATTAGCATGATTAAGATGAGTGTTAGGATGATTACTTTACTTTTCATTGATTCCTCCAGTATATTATATTAGGTAAAAATTAAAACAGAAGATACTACAATTAATATAAAAAAAACCTCCTAAAAAATATGGTGCCGAAGGCCGGAATCGAACCGGCACGAGCTAATGCTCGGAGGATTTTGAATCCACTGCGTATACCAATTTCACCACTCCGGCAACGCAAAGTATAAAAAAAACTGAGGTTTCAGGTGTCAAGCCTTTTTTGACTAGTTCAAGAGGTGCATTAATATTAAAAAAAGGGGAGAAAATTTCTCCCCTTTAATTTATTTATATCCGGTTGTGACCTACATCATTCCCGGCATTCCGCCCATTCCACCACCTGGCATAGGAGGCATTGCTGGCTCATCTTCTTTAATATCTGTAATTATGCATTCGGTTGTAAGGAAGAGTCCGGCAATACTGGTTGCGTTTTGTACAGCGCTTCTAACAACTTTAGCAGGATCGATTATACCGGTAGAAAAAAGATCCTCAAATTTTGAGATAGCTGCATTAAATCCAAAATGAATATCTTTAGAATTCTTAATTTTTTCAACGATGAGAGCACCTTCTTCGCCGGCATTAGATGCAATATAATAAGCAGGTTTTGATAGCGCATTTTTGAGAATTTCAGCTCCTACTTTCTCTTCATGAGTTTCATGTTTCATTTCATCAATTGCTCTTGCAGCGTAGATAAGGGTTACTCCACCACCTGCAACAATTCCTTCTTCAACTGCAGCGCGAGTAGCGTGAAGAGCGTCATCAACTCTTGCTTTTTTCTCTTTCATCTCGGTTTCTGTTGCTGCACCGATCTTAAGAACTGCAACACCGCTTGAAAGTTTGGCAAGTCTTTCTTGAAGTTTTTCTTTATCATAATCGGATGTTGTTTCTTCGATTTGAACTTTAATCTGCTTTACACGTGCATTAAGATCTTCACTACTTCCAGCGCCTTCTCTGATGATAGTGTTCTCTTTATCAATAATTACTTTTTTAGCTGTACCAAGGTCTTCAATTTTAACGGATTCAAGTTTTCTACCCATTTCTTCAGAAATTACTGTTCCACCTGTTAGGATAGCAATATCTTCCATCATTGCTTTACGTCTGTCCCCAAATCCGGGAGCTTTAACAGCAGCTACATTCAGTGTTCCCCGTAGTTTATTTACAACTAAAGTGGCAAGTGCTTCGCCCTCGATATCTTCGGAAATAATAAAGAATGGTTTTCCTGTTTGTGCAACTTCCTGGAGTATTGGAAGCAGATCTTTCATTACACTCACCTTTTTATCGAAAAGGAGAATATAAGGATCATCAAATTCTGTGATCATTTTATCGGGATCTGTTACAAAATAAGGAGAGAGATATCCGCGATCAAATTGCATACCTTCAACTTTGTCCAAAGAAGTTTCGATAGATTTAGCTTCTTCTACATTGATGATACCTTCCTCGCCAACGGTTTTCATTGCTTCAGCGATCAGATCTCCAATTTCCTTGTCATTATTAGCGGAAATTGCAGCGATCTGTGCAATCTTCTTATTTTCTTTAGTTTCCACACTGAGTTCTTTGATCTTTCCAGTAACAACTCTTGAGGCTTTTTCAATTCCTCTTTTCAAATACATTGGATTTACACCAGCTGTAACATGTTTAAGACCTTCTTCAATAATTGCCTGAGTAAGGATCGTAGCTGTGGTAGTTCCATCACCTGCGACATCATGAGTTTTCTCTGCTACCTCTTTTACGAGTTGAGCTCCCA
>DAOUVH010000271.1 GCA_030667725.1 Candidatus Cloacimonadota bacterium
AGTAGCAATTCTTTGTTTTTCACTTATCTCAAACTGCTTTTCCAATTCTTTAGTTTTGTTTTTAATTTCTTCTTCGATCAATTTGCGATTAGTGATGTCTCTAAAATCTTCGACAACACCACTGAAGGTTCCCTGATAGTCTTGATAAGAAGAAGCTGAAAGAGTAGTTATAATTTCTTTACCGTCTTGTCTTTTCTTTATAATTTCTGTAACCAGTTTATTGTCTTTAGTTTTCTGAAATTTTATTAGCGGACAATCCTCTGTTTTGCACAATTTCCCCCAAAATATATCATAACATTTTTTTCCAATAACTTCATCTTCAGATAGTTTAACCATTTCTAAAAAGGTATTATTAACTTTTAAAATATTAAAATCATTATCAATCAAGCGCATACCACCGGCAGCAGTATCGAGAATAGTTTTAATCCTGTGTTCCATCTGTATGCGTTCGGTGATGTCAGTAGCAGTGAATGTAACTCCTTTGGATAGATCATCCAGATCAAGTGGTGTAGAGTTAAGCAAAACACTAATTAAGTTTCCATCTTTTCGCAATAATTGTGTTTCTATCGAACCTGAACCATATTTCCGGATCTGATCATATTTATATTTACCGACCCTGTCATATTCTTCTTTACTTGGATATACTATTTGTGCGTTCTGATCAATTAATTCCTTTGCAGAATAACCTATCATATCAATAAATTTCTGATTCACATATTTGATATTTCTATTTACCACAACGCCAATTCCTGTAGGTGCTGCCCGGAAAATACTCGACATCCTGTTCTCACTCTCATACAATGATTTTTCTATTTTTTTACGTTCGGTAATCTCTGCATTAAGTTTATCTATTGATATTGTAGAATCTTTAAGATTTATTGCCATTTTGTTGAATGATGCAGCAAGAAGTCCAATTTCATCTTTTCGTTTAATAGTAATTTTAGAATCAAAATTCCCAGTTGCTATGTGATTTGTCAGCTCAATTAGTTCCTTTATTGGTTTTGCCGCTCGCTTTCCAAATATTAATGACATAATAGCTAAAACAATTGATAGAAACAATCCAATGAATAATAATCTTGTTAAAATGGAATGAATGGGTTTTACTAAAATCGAAATAGGACGATAACACATTAATTTCCACGACTCGTCAGTATTTCCTTTTTTATGGTCTATAGATTCAAAGCTTCCTCCAAAAATATATCCCTCTTTACTTGATGATAACCCAATTTCCGATATGCCGATCATCTGCTTATAGCTTTGCTCATCGCAAATAAACGAATGCACATCATTAGATTGGAGTTTCTCAAGAATTTCTGAAGGGATTCTTTTGCTCAGAGGCTCAACACCTTCTTCAAAAATAATAAGACCACTACTGCGGATCAATTTTAATTTTCCCAAATGCTCATTTTGAGAGATTAATATCATTTCACTGATTGAACCTAAAATATTCAGGTTTGCTTTTAATATGCCAATGATCTCGTCTCCCTCTTTTATGGGAACAACAACTCCCAGCACATATCCGCCTACGCTGTCATCATAACCCCTATCATCAAAAAATATAGCTCCATCGCCATCGTTAAATGCTCCTTTCCACCAGTATTTATGATCATGAGCTAAGGTTGTGAGTTTAGCGGTAGAGGCAACAAGAGCACCGTATTTATTTGTCAGAAAAATTTCACCGTATTCGTCTTTCAACATATTTTGCTGCTTTATTAAGCGGTGTGAAACCATGTTGTTTGTATACTTAAGAATAAATGGATCATTCTGATTATCAATAGCTTTCCACTTCTCGTCTTGTGATTGAATTTCTTCAGATCTATGCTGTTCCGATAAGAAGCTATAATGTGCATTACTTTCATTCAATGCTGTTATCATTACAGGACTAACAGTAATTGTTTTGATAGTATTAACCTTTTCCAGAATAAGCTGATTAATTCTTTTTGAGTATTCATCAACAATAAATTCTGTATGGTGAAGTTCATTCTTTAAGGTTTGAGAATAATTATATTTATAAACTACTATCATAGCTATTGTCAGAATTAACAAACCGGTTAGAAAAATTTTAAGCGATAGATTTTGCGCAAAATTCATTAATTACTCCTTCTATATATATTTATATTTTTTTTCTTCATCTACCCGCAACTCGTTTTTCACTCCACAATTTCATATTTTGGTTCTTCACCCAATTTTATGAGCAATTCGTTAATTTCTTTTCTGGATTCGTTTATCATTATTTCCCTATCAACAGTAGCTTCATTGAAAATTTCAAGCTCTTTCATTTTCTTTTTCAACTCTTCTTCTGCAAGTTTGCGTTCAGTGATGTTTATATCAATACAGAACATCTCCTTTTCCTTGTTGGATTTTTCTATCATTACATGGCTTGAATATACATGAATAAGAGACTTATCTTTTTTCACTAATGCCAATTCACCATTTGGTATAGGAACATTATTCTCATGCCAGTTATTGATCATTAATATTACATTTTCTCTCATTTCAGGAGGAATAATAAGCTCTTCAAGATGTTTGTTCATAGCTTCATCTTGCGAATAGCCATATAGTTTTTCACTAGCCTTATTCCAGAATGTTACTTTTCTCTCTTTATCATAACCCTGAACTGCAATATTAGAAATATTGGAGAATATAGACCTAAATCTCTCTTCACTTTCCAATAACGACTTTTCAGCTTGTTTATGAGCTATTGCTATAGCAACTTGACTGGAAACAAATTCTAAAATTGAAAGATCGTTATTGGAAAAGTGAGATTCTTCCTTGGAACTGCGAACGACAATACAACCGACGATCTTTTCTCCA
>DAOUVH010000225.1 GCA_030667725.1 Candidatus Cloacimonadota bacterium
ATATTCTGCCTACCACATTCCCTTCTTTGAGTGCAAGGAACAATTGTACTTCGGAATGTTCATAATAGGGATTTTTCTTGGGATTAAAGAAATTCTTTTGATCCATAATCAGAGGAGGAACCCAGTTGGGATCATTTTTATAAAGTTCGAATGGAAGCATGATGAATTGCTTCAGCTCTTTTTTGCTAATAACAGGTTTAATTTTTATCATTTTAATTCCGCTCCTTTAAATCGATTTATCAAACATTCTATATGTTTTGTATACTTTTGCGTCCAATGTAGTTGCGATCTTGTTCATCATAGTATTTGATTCTAAGATCCATGAAAATTCTGCTTCTTTAAATGGGATCTTATGATTCTGAGCAACTTCATGAGTTTTACAATACATCACAACATCAATTCCGCGTCCTTTATATTCATCCAAAACTCCCATTATCACAACTCGTAATCCGGGTATTTTGTCTTTATAGAGTAGAAATTTCAACCAGCCAAATGGCAGCATTTTTCCTTTCATTTTCTTTAACACATAATTATAATCCGGTAAAGTTACCGAAAGTCCAACAGCTTCTCCATCTACCTCTGCAATGAAGATCAATTCCGGTAAAATTATAGGAAGCAGGGAATCTACAAGAAGATCAAATTCCTCTGCTGACATTGGAACGTAACCCCAGTTATCTGACCATGCAGTCTCATAAATTGTGAATATTTTTTCTATATCCTCACGAAGTTTATTTTTGTTTTTTGTCGTCAAATTTCTTACAGTGAAATGACCTCTTTTCTCAATTTTATCGGATAGCCTTTTCAATCTTTCCGGTGGTGGTTTAACCTCTGCATTATAGGCTAGAAGATCCATCGATTTTTCAAATCCCCAATTTTCAAATAATTTAATATAGTATTCAGGATTGTATGTCATCATCACAATTGGGCTTAAGTCAAAGGCATCCATCAATAACCCGCATTCATCGTTCACAGAAAAGCTGGCAGGTCCTCGCATCGCATTCATCCCTTTATTTTTGATCCAGTTTTTGGAAGTATCAAATAGGATATTTGCCACTTTCTGATCATCTATTGCTTCAAAGAATCCGAAGAAACCAATTTTATCGTTATGAGTTTTATTATGATTTGCATTTGTTTGAGCAGAAATCCTGCCGACTATTTCTTTGTCTTTATAAGCCAGAAAGAGCTGAACTTCAGAATGTTTGAAATATGGGTTTTTCTCAGGATCAAAAAACGTTTTTTGATCACTAATAAGAGGAGCAACCCAGTTTGGGTTATTTTTATACAATTTAAATGGAAACTTGATGAATTTCAGTAAATCACTGTTAGTTTTAACTTCTGCAATTTTAATCATACTCTAATCAATCTCCTTTTCGTAAATTGTATAGGTTTTGCTGTCTTTAGCTTCTATCATTTCAATTAGCCGGATAACCATTTTATTATCTTCCAACACCCAGCCCATATCGCAATAATCATATTTAGTTCGGGAATACTGCTTCTGTTTCCATATCATAATACCGTCCAATCCAAGTCGGCGAAATTTTGGTTTAACACCAAGATAACCTAATCTAAAGCCTTTGGTGTGTTTGGCTCCCAGAATCAACTTTATAGCTCTGATAAGCTCCAGATGACGGAACTTTCCAATTCTACTTAGTTTTTCAGAAACATTTGGTACGCCACCAAAAAAAGCAGCAGGTTCTCCCTTTATGTAAAGGAAGATGAACAGTTTTTTGTCCATAATAAGCAGCATATCGTCAATTATCTGATCAAATTCTTCCTGTGTGAAAGGAACAAAACCGTAGTTATCATTCCAGGCTGCATTATAAATATCAAGCATCTCTTTTTTACGCACTTCCAAAGAACGGTCTCCCCATTCTTCTATCTTAACATCATAACGATCTATTATTTTCTGACCTAAACGTACAAGTTTATCTTCCATAGGACGGGCTGGTTTTTGTTCCCAAGATAAAACTTTTTTTACTGCTTTAAAACCCTGTTTTTCAACCAAAGAAGAATAGTAGGGTTTATTGTAGTGATAGTACATCACAGGTCTGGAATCAAATCCTTTAGTTAAAAAACCCGGTGTAGCATCATTAACCGGAAGGTTTTGCGGTCCGCGAATTGTGTCCATCCCCTGCGCTTTCACGAAACTTGTAGCAGCATCAGTCAGTACTTTTGCTACAGTTTCATCTTCGATACATTCAAACTGCCCAAAGAAGCCAACTTTATCTTTCCATCGTTCATTATGCCGATAGTTGACAAATGCATTACAGCGACCAATCACATTTCCGTTTTTTATTACCATAAAGAAACGCATTTCTGCATGCTTGAAGAAGAGGTTTTTGGGTTCGAAAAAACCTGTCATTCCAATTAGTTTAAAACCTAGATATTCGTAATCTAAAAGTGGGATGTACTTTGGTTCATTTTTATAAAATTCCCAATGAAAATTTACAAATTGTTTCAGTAGTTTTCGTTCAGCTTTACTTTCATTTCCAAATGATATTAATTCGATATCATTATGAATGGTTCTTTCTATCATTATTTCTCCTCTCTCAAGTTATGTAATAACAGATCATAGTTTTCTAGATCTCGCCCATTTTTTTGGATACAATAAAATTTATGATTCCCATCAATAACGCTGCGATGAACATATTTGCCAGTAAAGAAGCATCTTTTTCAAAAAAGAAATTAATAAATGGCGGCAGCAGAACAATCATATATTGTGCAAAACGAATCTGCTTGAAGAACACTACAAGGATTACCGCTAGGACAATAATCATCATCATAGGGAAGGGAGCAAAATATAGGACAAAACCAATATATGTGAACAGACCTCTGCCACCCCTGAAACTATGTGTTATGGGCAGACAGTGACCTATCACCATGAAAAAACCTAAGATCAGCAAATGATCATTGGAGCCTATATCCCCGATTTTGTCAGTTATGGGCGGATAGTTTAACAAGAAACTCATCAATACAATGTAGAAATACATTTTACCAAAATCTACAATTCCAGTGAAAATTCCCAAAGATTTATCAATATTGATATAAATGTTCTGGGTATCGGGAAGACCCGAACCAACTTTGTAAATATTAATACTTTTATATGATTTTGTAATTAATTTTGCAGTTGAAAAACATCCAAGTAAATATGAGATGATCAACAAAACTACGAAGACTATTATTGATAACATTTTCTCTCCAAA
>DAOUVH010000017.1 GCA_030667725.1 Candidatus Cloacimonadota bacterium
CTTACAGGTGCAGAAGGAAGTATAAATAACATAACCGATGCTTCAATCGAAGCAGGTAAAACAATTCAGGAAGCCTTTTCCAACCTCGATCTAAGTCCAAAAGAGCTTGGTGATGTTTTTAATAGAGCATTTTCCGAAATGGAGTTAAATCCAGAAGATATTGAGAATGTTTTTAATGAAGTATTATCTGGATTAGATGTAGATCTTCCAGCATTTGATGATTTTACTTTAAAATTAAGTTTAACGTTTGATAAAGCATTTGAACAAATAACTGAATTATCAAATTCTTTTTGGGACACACAATATCAGCAAACATTATATGCTATCGAAAAAGAAAGGCATATTTTGAATAAAGCCTATCAAAATAAGTTGATAGATTTAGAGGGATACAATAGAAGAGTTGCTGAATTAAACCAAGAAGAAAATCAAGCTCATATTAATATGATAGAGAAGTTACAAGGTAATGACTTCTCTCAAAGAAAAGCGAATTTAGATGATATGTCCGCTGCTCTTAAAACTGCTCTAGAAAAAGATTTAATCACAGAAGAAGAATATTTGCAAAAGAAAAAAGAATTAACATTGCAATATGCTGAATTAAATATTGAGCAAGCTCAATTATATACTGATGGGATGATGTCCTTATCTAATAATCTAACAAACCTTAATATTCAAAATCTCCAAAATGAACTTAATGCTAAAATAAAAGAAGTACAAGGTTCTTTATTAAGTGAAGAAGAAAAACAGGCTAAAATATCAAATTTGAAAGAAAAATATGCTGCAAAAGAAAGGAAAGCAAGGGCAGCTCAAAAGCCATTTATGATCGCTACGGCTATTGCCAATACTGCACTGGGAGTTACAAAAGCATTAGGAGCATTACCACCACCATTTAGTTTCATATTAGCAGCACTCGTTGCAGCGGCAGGTGCTGTTGAAATTGCTACGATTTCAGCTCAAAAACTAAATAAAGGTGGTGAAGTACTTGCATTAGGCAAAGGCGGTGAAGTTGATTTAAATAAAATCATTAAACTTTCCGGAGGTGGAGAATTACAAACCGGTTCTGATCTGAATAAAGATTCTGTTTTTACTATTCTCACGAAAAAAGAGATCGTGAATAACCGGGAATCTTCTCAATGGAAAGATAATAGAAAGATTCTTTTAGGGATTAATAAGGATAAAGACTATATTTATAAAAATTTTGTTCCCCGTAATGTCGGTGGAGCTCTTGATCGTGCTTCTGATATTAGAATTCCTGATTTCCCCAGTTTCCCATCCAGCATGAGTGTTTCTTCTGATCAATTAGAAAGGTTAATCTCAGTTACTAAAGCCCAAATTATGAACCAGGCATCACAGAAATTACAACCAATAAATCTTAATATAAAATCTCAATTAGATATGGAAACATTTATAGTTGAATTTGATAAATCCAAAAACCGAATGATCAATAGAGGATATGAAAGCTAATGTCACAGATTAAGATTTATCATCATAGAGACCATAATAACGGCGGTAAATTCGACGGGAATTGTGCAGTCGATACCATGAGACCTTTCGGGACTTTATTTTTATCTGGAATTAGATGTCGCTTCCGAATTGAAGAAATTAGTAGCGGATTAGGTACAATATGGGGTGTTGGTATTCCAGCATCAAATAATCAATATGCATTGAAGGTTATTGAGGATTCAGGAGAATACTATTTAAGAGTTCGTTACTTAAATGTGGATTATGATCTTTCTGATTTTAAAATAAATGGAGATGATATTTATGAATTTACGGTCAAAATGCATTTAGGAGATATTTTGATGTATATTTATGACCGATATCATAATTTGCTATATAGTAAGACAGTAATAAGTACAAGCACTGGTTCAATATCAACTGATAATCCTTATCTTGGTGGATCAAATAGCATACTTGGAATTATTGAAGGATTTCATGGTTATATTTTTGACTGGGATTGTTACTATGAAACATCTGATGCAACGAAGTATGTATTTTATAAAAATTATAATAGTGTAGCCGATGATGTGGTAGCTGATTTCTTTGAAAATTATGATGGAGATATAATTGGTACTCAGCCTGCGGATTTCTGGCCTGAGAGAATTGATATTTCAGGAAAACTTAAAAAAGGTTCTTCTGCAATAATAAAACAATCTCAAGATAAATTTCGAGTCCAATTAGGAACATCGTTAAACCTAAATCTTTTTAAATATTCAGATATAAAAGTGAATGATACAATCGAAATTCAAATAAATGATGATGTGGATAGTGATGATGCATCTATAATATTAAATGTAACTGAAATAAAAAATAAAATCTATTCAGTAACAAATATTATTTGTGAAGATATTCACTGTGCATTAAAATATGTTACAGCATATAATTTCGCTTCTCCGATTGCAGATTATCCTTGGTATATAGTAATGGCTTTCTGGTGGTCAACATCTCCTTTTCCTGAATTAGAGGATTATAAATGGGAGATAGGAGTAAATAAATATATATCTTTAAAACAAATATTGAGTATGATAATAGGATTATTACAATACGATAATTTGTTTGCATATGAAATAACAGATCTATTGACTACTGATTCCAGATATCGATTTTTAGATGGTACAGAGCAGATAGTTTATTATTCCCATAATTTATTTCACTTAGGAATGATCCAAGAATCCGGATGTAGCGATTCTACAGAAGAAAAAGTTGAAAAAATGTATCCCTTTTTTAAAGCTGTTCTTAATGCTCTTAGATTGACTTATTATTTTGAAGACGGAAACATAAAATATACTGTATTAACTTATGGAAATGTGGAAAAAATTAAATATTTTGATAAAGAAACAGAGAAAATCCGAAATTATAAATTTTATCAAATAGAAGCTGAGTTTATTTCTAATTATTCTTATCGCTATCCAGATATGATGTTATATTATGGGGCTATTTATGATTCATCTGATCTTGTTACTGTGATCGCTAATAATATTGATAATAATTTTAAATTAGAAGAAAAAGATCTAATTATTAATAATAAATTAATTACTCACTTTTGGGTTTTCAGAAGAGAAACCAGTAGTTATGATATAACGTATATTCAAAACAACGATGTTTTTATTGATCAATATGTAAGTATTTTAGATGCTGATTTACGAGGATTAAAAGAATTTGAGGAAATCAAAGTGAG
The DNA here is from genome assembly GCA_030667725.1 of Candidatus Cloacimonadota bacterium. Next base: position 3,176 of record DAOUVH010000017.1, read on the forward strand.
ATTAACAGAAGATAATTCAGCTAATTATCATTTGAAAGAAGATGATCTAATAAAAAGAATATCAAAAATAAAACAGGAGAGTTCATAATGATATTTGGAAAGGGCTATTCTGTAGTAAAAGCAACCGATGATTCTTTTGAATTTGAAATGTTATATACCGGCATTATTCCAGATTTCATAGATGAGAGTATAATTGAGAACGAATCACCAATCAATGGAGAAAGAGATTATTTAAAACTCTGGGATCACATGACATTCAAATTAAGAGTATATTTATTTAAACATGATGAACCTGGTAGTCTTTATAATCAGATTTCTCAAATTAGAGGAAAAGAATTTTATTTCAAACCGCATAAATTCCAAAGTGATGGAGTGGCTTTAGCAAATTGGTTAAAGGATGAGGATGGTAATGATCAAGTATTTTATTGTTCAGAATTTAAACCATATTACTTAGAAAATGTTAACCACTTCGATATAATTGAAATAACGCTAAAATCCAAAAAGCCATCAATGATTGAATCATTGGGTAAATCAATTACATCTTTTACATTTGACTCTCGAACTGCATCTGATGTAGGAGCACAACAAGGTGTCGCATGGGATGGGACATATTTTTACACAGCTTGTGGACACGAAGACAATTTTCATATATATAAATGGAATAGTTCATGGGTATTGCAAGACAGTGTTGATTGCGAGGCTGATTTACCAGTAGGAGCAACGCAAATTAATTCAATTTTTTATAAAGATGGTTATTTATATGTTGGGGTAACTAATTGGCAAAGTGTCCCGCGATTAGGTTGGATTGCTGTTTATCAAGCATCAGATTTAAGTTATAATACAATTCATGCAGTTCAGGGTCATTGGTGTGAAGGATGTGCTTTCCATGATGGCTATTGGTGGGTAGTTTATTATGGTACTGAGGCTGCCAAAATTGTTTCTAAATATAATGAAAGTTGGGTTCATCAGGCAGATTATGCTTTAACTTTTGAACAAGATGTTTATATGTATTATGGTTATCAGGGTATTAGATGGGTAGATGGATATATTTATGTGAATCCTCATTCAGGAACTGATCCACAAACTTTAGATATTTATCATTATAATGGTGCTGGATTCGATGAAGTAGCGAGATTAGCCCAACCAAATTCAAAATGTATACAAGGAATAGAAATAGATCCTATAAACAAAATAATATGGTGGGCAGAAAGAGATTATGGGGATGATTCTGATGATGATCGAGTTTTAAAAACTTATTATACATTCGGATATCAATGATAATAGTAACTATAATAAAATTTTAGGAGGGATAAAATGAAATTACAAGATTTAAATGTAGAAGAAACACTGCAATTATCAATGGGATTATTAGGGAATCCGAAGTATTTTGATAGTACTACAGCAAAGGATTCAACAAACACATTCCACGTGATCCAAATTCTGGAAGATGCTGTTTTTTCAAGTCTTAAAGATGGTGTGATCGATCTTGCCGGTGGTGTGCTTGCGACCAAAAGCATTTCAGGAGTATTATACTGCCAGGACGGATTTACAGAAATCGAACTTACTTCCGGTGTCGTAAAAGCTGTATCGGTTGCAGCATTAGTTTAAATAATATCGAACTGGAGGTTTTATGCTTGGATTAGGATTGGGATTGAGTAGGATAAATGCGGTAAAATCTATTGATCCGACATTGGTATGTTGGATCCCAATGATAAGCAAATATGCAATAGGTCAAACCTTAATAGACAGAATCGCTGGCAATAATGCACCTGCATCAGGTAATCCTGTTATCGGTGCTGATGATACTACTTTCGATGGGTCAGATGCTTTCACAATACCGAGTAGTTTTAATGATACATTCAAAGGTGATTTTTCTATTTGTATTTGGTTGAAACCTGATGATGGACAGCCTACTGGTATTCAATATTTATTAGGTGATTATGTAGATACAAAGGGGAGATTCCAGATTGTGCATTTTGCAACTGGGGAAATAAGATTTAATTTTTATGGAAATGACGATTATGAATATATAACATCAGATTTGGCAATCTTTCCAGACGGAACAACGGAACGGACACATATAACTATTACAGGTGACCAATCAGAAGCTGAATTTAAACTGCACGTAAATGGAATTTTTGAATCAACTACTTCTGCAAATATTATTACACCAGCTAATTGGGCATTATTTAATTCAACGACAAATCAAATTTTTCTTGGTGACCATGACAACGCAGTAGGTTCTTATGTAGGCAAACAAAAAGATTTCAGACTCTACAATCGTATCATTTCAACAGCAGAAATGCTTAAAATCGTTAATCAATAGGAGATAATATGAAACCAGATAAGAAACTACATTACTTCGGTGCGTATGGAATATCGTTAGCTTCTATTTTGATACGATATTTTTATGTAATGACTGGACAAATAATATTCTTATATACTTTTTCAGAGCTACATGTATTGATATTCGGAAAAGAATATGTTGATCATCTTATTGGGAAAATAGAGAATGAAAAGGTTAGAGCGTTCTTTGCTAAGATAGGTTTGAATGGCACTGGCTTTTCAATATCAGATATAATCTATGGTGAATTAGGTCTGGCCAGTGGTCTGGTAACGGGCTTGATTATAATTAGTATAATTCAAATAATATAGGGAGGTAATTATGAAAAAATTACTATTAGTTTTAGTTATACTTTGTTTATTGAGTATAGAATTATTTGCAGATCCATGTGAACCAGGGCAAGGTGAAGGCACATCTTTTTATGGAGAGGAAGTCTTTATAGATGTTTGTCCAATGCCAGACCCTGTTGTTGGTCCAATCAATCCAGACGTTACATTTGACCCCGAATTTGGGGAACTTACTGTTAGAGTAGCTGCTCTTTTAGATGTGAATTGTTATTGGAATGGATTTATTCCTTTAGCTTATATTATGATTCTTACAGACGATGAAGAACTTTTAAAAGAATTCAAAATGTTCATCCTAAATGAAGGGAATAATAATTATAGAGATATTACAAGACACTTATCAAGGATAAATCAAACAATTCATATAACTTTAAGCTACGAAGGCTGGACAAATGCAAATCTTCAGTCGATCATATATTACGATGGTGTAGAAATGACAGTTCCAGACAATGTAGTTTGGGGAGAAAATGAAGTTTCATTTGATATTACAGACCCTTGGATTGGGGTTTGTTTTTATTTAAAGAATCTTCCACAGGAAAGTCATAAAGGTCATTTTGGGAATCATGGAAATCATCCGAATCCATTTAATCCAGATACAAATATTACCTTTGAATTAAAGAAAACCGGTTTTGTAACTCTGGAAATTTATAACGTAAAAGGACAGAAAGTAAGAACGCTAATTAATAGTGAATTGGATGAAGGTGCACATCAGGTTTTATGGGATGGTACGGAAGAAAGCGGTAAAACAGTTACTTCCGGGTTCTATTTCTATAAACTAAAATCAGGACAATATGCTTCCACCAAGAAAATGATCCTGATGAAATAGAAATATCGAAAGAGGAAAGAGATAATCAATAAAAAATAGGAGGATATTATGGCAGCAGCAGGAAAATGGAAAATTTATGAAGTCGCTAAATTAGCGAACGCTAATGGAGAGATTGACTTTAATGATGATGCGTTTGAAATAGCATTATTTTTAAGTACTTCAAACTGTGATACATTAGCAATAGCAACAATAGCTAACCTTACTGATTTAACTAATCAACACGCAACTCAGTTTGGTTATGTTCAAGCAGATGGAGCAGCAGCAGGTAAGGTGCTTACAGTAAGTGCAATAAACACAGCAGGCACAATTAAAGTAGATGGTGACAACCCGGTATGGACAGCATCAGGTGGTTCTATCTTAGCAAGATTTGCGGTTATTATAGACGGCACACATGCGAACAATATACCAATAGCTGTATGCAAGTTAGATACAGCAGATGCAGATGTTGAAGCTACAGACGGAAACACATTTACAATTACTCAAAATGTTGCTGGTATGTTTACATTAAGTGGTGCAATAACAAATTAAAAAAGATTATTGAATGCTTTAAGTGCGTCCGGAACTGGAAGGGATAATGGCAACTATATGGCTAAAAGATAAAGATGGGAGAACATTTCATCTATTATGCAATATCATAAAAGCACCAGAGAAAGTGCTACTATCAACAACTACGATATTAGCACCAATTCCAAGTTTGGTTCAGCTTGATAATACCTATAAAGTAGAAACAGAATATGGAACTATCGAAATAGATTTTAATGTAAATGGGCGTAGCGGTAAGTGTCTCCATTGTGGAGTTTGTTGCTCTCATCTGGCGATTGATTGTCCAGATAAAGATGGAAAGTGTGGTATGGTTGTTGACGGTAGGTATCATCGTTGTGAATATCTGAGAATTATTACAAGCATTGGTGTTTCTGGTGGAACGGAATGTATAATTAAGAACAGATGGCTTTATGAGGGAAAGAAATCATGTTTAAATTTCCCAGTGGAAAAGTATGAGATTGAACCGTATGTTGCTACTTGTGGCTTTACCTTTGATGAGGTTAAATAATGGCAACTAAATGGTATTTTAGAGACACAAATGCTGCTGCAGGACCAACAGGTGCGATAGTGCCAGCTTGGGATGATTTTCCAAGCGAACCTTCTGATAAAAATACTCCAAAGGATATGACTGTTGCAAAAGGCAGCTCTCAGGCGAGTATTGCCGGTGCTTATTCAACTGCTGCGAATTCTGAAACTTTGTATAGAATATTTATTGGTCCTGCTCTGGCTGCTCAAACATTAACAGGTTCACAAGCTAATTATAAGATTGCGATAGCTGGTGATGAGCAAAATGTAAACATGAACCTTTATAAAAGAGCTTTGGCTTATATTTGGAGACCTGGCACTGGTAATGTAAGACTTATTGTTCTCCAGTTATCACATGGAACAGAAGTTGATACAGACGAAACAGGATATATTATAACCGCCACAGGAACAGCAGTTGATTTCGAGATATTAGAGGGTGACAGGATAGTAGTTGAATTATGGTGGGATATCCAGAACACTAAATCTGTTGAATATGACGCTACAGCATATTATGATGGAACAACCGATGTAGTAGATTTAACATTAACATCAGATGCAGCGAGTTTCTTTGAATGTCCACAGACTTTGACATATCCATCGGCTGACAAAGAAGTCAATCCTCTACTTGGTGTTTTAGCTTATGTCGGAATAGCAGCAATAGTATTTGCAAGTAATTTTATAAACGTCACTCCTGCTTTGGGTCAATTAACTTATACAGGTATCGAACCTATAGTCTTTGCCTCTGACAATAAAGAAGTATCACCATCATTGGGGGTAGTGACACTTACAGGAGTTGAACCCATAGTTGCTGTAACCAACAATATTTCAGTATCGACAGCTTTAGGTGAAGCTACTTTAACGGGCATCGAACCTATTGTAGCAGCAACAGCCAATAAGAATGTATCACCATCGCTTGGCGAATTATCACTAACTGGTATTGAACCGGTAGTCTTTGCACAAGATTTAAAAGAAGTAAATCCTGATGTTGGAATTTTAACTTATACTGGTATCGAACCAATAGTTGCAGTAGATAACAATATTGAGATTAATCCTGATGTTGGGATAATAACATTCACAGGAATAGATCCGATTGCTTTTGCTTCCGACCCAAAAGAAGTTAATCCGTTATTAGGTGAGCTTACGTTCACCGGTATTGAGCCAATAGTAGTAACAACAAATCATCAAGAAGTTTCACCAGATGTAGGTGTTGGAACATTTACAGGTATCGCGCCAACGGTAGTAGTAACAGACCACAAAGAAGTAATCCCAAATTTAGGTGAACTTTCCTTAACTGGTTATGAGTCTACCATAGCAGTTACTGATAATAAAAATATTGGGATAGGATTAGGTCAATTAACATTTGCCGGAATTGAGCCAACTGTATCCGGTGACGTACTATCAGTTTATGGTATATTTACAATTATAAATCCAGCGAAAGCATTAATCCAGGTTGAAAATGAAACAAAGCCTTTGATCTCAGTTCAACAATCAACTAAGAAATTAATAAAAGTAACTGTGAGTACGCATGAGGAGATATAATGATCATAAAAGAATATGATAGAGGTTCGGCAATAGTTGAAGAATCTGAATTTGAAATATACGAAGCATTTGTTGGTTATGCGCCTTTTGACCCCACTATATTCCTCGTCACGGTAACTGATCCGAACGGAATAGACAAAGTAGATGCGGAGAATTTAGTAAAGAAAGAACTCGGAAAATACTCTTATAAGATACAAACAGATGTTGATTGGATCATAGGAACGTACCAAGTGAAAATTGTCTGTTCAAATGACGTAAATAATGACGTAACAGTAGAAGAGAGAGCATTTAGTTTGAAATAGGAAGGTGGATGATGTGTTCAAATAAGAAGCTGCAATTAGCAAAAGAAGATAAAGCATTTGTCTTCAGGAAAAAGAGCTTTTATATTTCCACCGGCATTACCCTTCTGGTCATTTTCGTCGCGATTATATTTGCCTTCGCCGATGTGAAATTGCAAGCCCAAACCAACTGTGCCAACATCCAAAAGAACATTGAGCAGATCAAAGTTAATACGAAGAGCTCGAAAGCAATTGAAGAGATCAGATTTAATCTTAAAAATCTCTGCGTAAAGCAGGGTGTTAAATATATAGAGGGAGCAGACAAATGATTAAATTTAATTTATATTTTACCACATCAAAATTAGTAGGCTTTCTCATTTTAGTATGGTTATTTATTATATCAATTGCTTTGATTCTAATAGATAAACCAGAACTTATTATTGGTATAAGTGGAATTGCAATCGGGGCAATCACAGCTATTTTCTCAGTCAAAAATATGAGTAAGGAGAAAAAAAGTGAGATCATTAATAATTAATTTATTTCTCATTCTGATCATAATCGCTGCAGGATATTTCCTCTATCAGCATTTCATTAATTTTAATTCCAGAAAGATCCTTGAATTATTTAATTCGGAACAGGGAATTGATGAATTTATTGTGGTTTTGGAATCCACTTATGTAGAAACTGTTTTTGCGGATGCTCCTGATCCTATTTATTTACCCGGGGAGATCGATACAGTTTATGTTACTGAAACCGGGACATTCGAAAAATGGGTACGAACAATTTATGAATCTCCGCATAAATTTATTGGTGGAGCACTTCATATCGGATATAATTTCCTTAAAAACGAATTTGAAATGCAGGATAGCTTATTTGTGATCAAAGAAACTCACAAAATAATAGTAAAACCAAAAGAAAATATGTTCAAATTGGGAGCTGGCGGTGGAATTATCGGTAAATCTGTTTTTGAATTACATGGAGTTATTATGTTCAAGCGAAAATTTGTCCTTGAGTTCGGTGGTACATCCGGAAAAAAATTATCATTCTCCGGTACTTATTTTCATTAGGAGTAAAAATGAAAGATTTAACTGAATTAACAGATGAGCAATGGAATAAAAGATTTCCTAATATCTCAAAATCGGAGATTTTTTGCC
>DAOUVH010000051.1 GCA_030667725.1 Candidatus Cloacimonadota bacterium
TAAATCTCGCATTTCTTCAGCCCCTATTTCCAAAATGCCTCTCTCCCTTCTTTTATTTATTTTTCTATAATATAAGATTAGGTTAATTTTTACATTCTTTAAAATTGATTTCTTATATATCGTTTTAGAGTTTATTTTAGAAACTTGAAGTTATTTACAAAAAATAGAAAATAATTCTCAAAATTGGTTTAATTTTATTATAAATGTGAGAATATCTCCAAATATCGTTTCTAAGGCCAGATAGAATTAAACATGAATAAATTTACATTCAAACTGAAAGAAAACGAACCAATAATGTATTTGGATTGTTAATTAAAGCTTTTGAAACCACAATTCAATGTGTTCTATCTTAATTATTAAACGAGTTCACCTTTTAGAGTCCAGCCAACTGCATCAGTTATTTTCACATTTATGAATTTACCAATTAAAGATACATCTCCGGGGAAAACAGTTATCTTGAAATCCCTACTTTTACCAGCCATTTCATTTTCTGATTTTTTACTTACCTGTTCCACATAGATCTCTTTGATCTTCCCTATTTGTTCTTTATATTTGAGAGTAGTAATATCTTGTTGAAGTTCTATGAGCTTTTGTAATCTTGCTAAACGGACATCTTCCTGCACCTGATCAGCAAATTCTGCAGCTTTTGTTCCGGAACGAGGAGAGTATTTAAAGGTAAATGCGTAATCGAATTGAATTTTCTTAATCAGATCGTAAGTTCTTTGGAATTGTTCCTCTGTCTCACCTGGAAAACCTGCTATTATATCAGTAGTTATGGCAATATCCGGCATTGCCTTCTTTAATTTTTGTGTGATATTAAAAAAATGCTGGGAAGTGTATCCACGATTCATTTTAGTTAATATCTCATCATCCCCACTTTGCATAGCCAGATGCAGATGCTCACAGACTTTATCCGATTCTGCCATAACTTGTATAACCTCATCAGATAGGTCTTTAGGATGTGATGTAACAAATCTGATACGTTTGATCGAATCAATTTTGTTCACCTGCCTTAAGAGTTCGGCAAAATTCACATTTATGTGATTATAGGAATTGACATTCTGACCAAGTAGCGTAACATCCTTGAAGCCCTTCTCCCCTATCTTCGTGATCTCATTAATGATATCCTCGGCTGGTCTGCTTCGTTCTCTACCGCGAGTGTACGGCACAATGCAATATGAACAAAAATTATTACATCCACGCATAATAGTTACAAAAGCATTGAATTCACCAGTATGGACAGGATAAATATCCTTGTATATCTCTTTATCATTTACAATTGTATTGCATTTGAAATCAGATTCTTCATAGAGGTCAGTAATGATCTCAGGCAACTTTTTATATTGATCTACACCAACAACAAAATCAATATTGGGATTTAATTCATTCAAATCTGTATCCAGACGCTGCGCCATACAACCAATTACACCGATCTTCAAGTTCTTCTTCTGTTTTTTGCGGCTCATCTCATTATTGATGCGCCCAAGAACCCGATCTTCAGCATGCTGCCGAACAGAACATGTATTGAAGATTATCACTTCCGCTTCTTCTATATCCTCTGTAATTGAGAATTGATCACTCTTCAGAATTGATCTAACAAGTTCGCTATCAGCTACATTCATCTGGCAGCCATAAGTTTCTATATATATATTCATTTTATTCGGCATAGATTTACACTGACTTCTGTGATTATTAATTTCATAAATGCTAAGTGTACAAATCTCAAATAGTGAATCATCAATCGTAAATCTCAAATTCCTTTATTTTTTTATATTTTTCTTCTTCTATCACCCAGCAGAACAATATCGCGCAGTGCTTCAATATTCTTAGCTTTCAGCCATTTCTTCTCAAAATTTGAATTCTGTACTATCTGAGCAATTGCAGCTAATGCCTGTAAATGAAAATTGCGTTCATCGCGTGTACCTGTTATCACAAATACAGTATTAATCTTTTTTGCTTCTTCATTGAAGTAAATTCCTTCACGACATCTGGCAAGCAGTATATTGAATTTACTTGTTCCTTCGATAATAATATGCGGTATTGCTAAATCATCTGTGAGTACAGTAGAACTCTCTGCTTCTCGTTCCAGCAGTTTATTATAAAAATAATCACTACTCTTATTAATATTCACACACACTTTGTCTGCAATATTATGGAAAAATTCTTCCTTAGTTACAGATTTATTAATATCTAAAATTACTGCTCTTTCGATGAGCTTATCAAACCTGTCTTTCCGAATATTATCGCGCTCTCGAATAATTTCTTTCAATTCAGTATCCAAAGATGTAGTCACTAGGTCTTTAGCTTTTATGCGTTTAACAAGTTGCAGAAGAGCAGATTCTTTATTTGAACGGATACTTCCATAGAACCAGTACCAGGATAATCCACCAATAATGAAAACAGCAGTCATGATGAGTGGCATTGATCCCATTTCAATGATTAAAAAGATATAAGCCAAAACCGCGATGATTTGCAACCACGGATAGAGCGGGCTTTTAAATTTAGGACGGTAGTTTTGAATTCCGCTTTCACGCATAATTATTACAGATATATTTATAAAAATAAACAGCAATATCTTCATTGTGGAAGCTGTTTTAACAAGTATTTCTAAAGGTAAGAAGATTACTAATATCATAAAACCACTGGTGAACAAAATCGAATTAACAGGAGTCTTATGTTTTTTACTCACTTTACCAAAAAAGGTGGGAAGCAATTTATCGTGGCTCATAGCCATAGGATTGCGCGAGGAAGCCATAATACCTGCATTTGCTGTAGAAAAGAACGCCAATAATGCTGCAATTGATAATATGTACATTCCTGGTTTTCCTGCAAAAACTGCAGCTCCGTCACTTATCGGGGTGAGAGAATAAAGCTTGGGAGCCGGTAAAAGAAGTTTATCTCCCAATATACCCACTGTTACAAAAACTACTAGTATATACGCTATAGTTACAATAGTAAACGCAGAGATCATGCCAAGTGGTATATTTCTCGATGGATTTTTTACTTCCTCAGCCACACTGGCAATCTTTGTCAAACCGCCGTAAGACACAAAGATCAGACCGGAAGTCATGAAAATAGTTTTCAGGTTGCCTTTCATAAAGACATCAAAATGACGATTGTCAACATGTGAAATTCCTTTAGTTACATACCAAACTAAAAGGACTAATAATGCTCCCACCATGTAAATTTGAACCCAGCCTGCATGTTTGGTACTCCTTAGATTAATTATTGTAAAGAATACGCAGAAAATAATAGCAATGAGTTTGATTTGGAAAATAGTAATTTCAGGATAAATGATAGAAGCAAAAGCACCTATTCCAACCAGGGCAAAAGCACTTTTAAAGGCTAATGAAAACCAGGCAGAAATTCCCGCGATCGTTCCAAACCCAGCTCCCATACTTCTATTTACAAAGAAATAATCTCCGCCAGATTTAGGCATTGCAGTAGCCAGTTCAGCTTTACTGAACATAGATGGAAGTACTAAAATACCTGCTAAAAGATATGCCAGGATCACAGCAGGTCCAGATATGTAATAAGCTAGACCCGGTAAAATAAATAACCCTGAACTTATCATTGCTCCAGCAGCGATACTAAATACCGATAATAATCCAAGTTCCTTTTTTAATTCAGCCATATCACTTCCATAACTTATTCTGAAACAACAACCTTGTTTTTGCCTTGAGACTTACCTTTATACATAGCTTTATCAGCTTTTTTAATTAGATCACTAACCTTTATATCTTCACCTTTGTAATCACTAATACCTATTGTTGCCGTAATAGATAATTCTTTATCTTTAAATGTAATCGGGAATTTGACGATTTGTTGCAGAATTAACTGAGCTACTCGTAATGCACCCTTAGAGTTTGTTTGTGGAAGAAGTAATAGGAATTCTTCACCACCATAGCGCCCTACAACATCTTGCTTTCTAACAAGAGCGATCATTAAATTTGAAATTTGTTTTAATACAAAATCACCACAATCATGTCCATATTTATCATTAATATTCTTAAAATCATCCACATCAATCATTGCAATTGTGAAAACTTCTTTTGAACGTTCATATTTCATCTTTTCATATTCAATATTTTCTAAGATAGCACGTCGATTCGGAAGTTGTGTAAGTGAATCAGTCCTAGCCAGTGTATGTAGTTTAATATTAGATTTTTTTAGTTCTTTTTTTGTTCTTTTAAGTTCTGTCAAATCAACAGATAGATTATATAGTTCCTGATCCCCAAAAACGGTTTCATGTTTATGGAAGCTGGTTAGTACATTTAATTTGGATTTGTTCTTATGAAGATATTCCATTTCACCTGGAGTTATTTCAATATTGCTTTCATAATATTTATCAATATTTTTTTTAAATTTCTCAAAAGTGAAATTTGGTACAATTAGATCTTCGACCTTCTTACCAATAGCTTCACTATTGTTAAATCCATACATTTTCTTACAAGCCTGATTCCAATAAGTTATGGTATGATCTCGACCGACTCCATAAATCGCAATTCCAGGAACATTATAAATGATATTTTCAAATTTTTTCTCATATTGATGAAGTTTGTGATCAATGGCTATCCATTCATCTATGTCTTCTTTATATTCAGTATATCTTCTATTAGTGAAAATAATAAGTCCTATAGTTATTAGGAAAAAAATTATTAACAACTCAATTACAAGTTTATAGTTAAAATAACCATACGACCCCATCATGTGATTTGATACATGAAAAATTTTTAATAAGATAAAAACAAATATTATTACAACTACTATTATAATTAATTCGATTGGTGCATTCTTTCTTGTAAGAAATGAACCCGTTAGACTTTTCTTATTATTTAATTGCTTTGCGATCTTAACCTCCATTACACATTATCAAGTCATTATGCAGCATAAAATATATTATTAATCATTCCTTTATATTACTTTTTTTTGATTCTCATGAAATTTCACTTCCTTCCGTTACATCCTTATCCGGATGTAAAATGGAAAGTTTTCCATCATCTTCCGCTGCTAAGATCATAGCCTGAGATTCAACTCCCATCACAATTCTCGGTTTTAAGTTTATGAGCATTGGAACTTTCTTACCAATTAGTTCTTCCGGTTTATAATCTTTACCAATGCCGGCAATTACAGAACGTTCTTCCCCACCGATATTTACTTTGAGTTTAATTAGTTTATTAGATTTTTTTACTTTCTCAGCTTCCAATATTTTTACAATACGGATCTCCATTTTCATAAAATCATCATATTCTATTAGAGGTTTATGCTCGATCACAATTTCTTCTTTTTCATTTTCTTGCTGAGTTTGCTTAAGAATTTCTAGTTGCTCTTCAATTTCCTTCTCTTCGATCTTTCTGAATAATCTATCAACATTATTAATTGAATATTCCGCTGATTCTTTGCTGATATTATCCCATGTATGTGGAATCGTAACACCTAGCATATCATGAAGGATTTTCATACTTTTTGGAATGATTGGAGATGCTGCAATTGATAGTATGCGTAGTATTTCCAGACATACATACAAGGTTTCGGAAGCTTTATCTATATCAGTTTTAACTTCTTTCCATGGCTGTGTTTCATCGAAGTATTTATTGCCAATACGGGCAATATCCATGAATTGTTTTGTAGCCTTTCTCACTTGATAACTTGAATATGATCTACCTATTGTATCTGTAAGTTTATTAACTTCTGCAAGCGTGTTTTTAGATAACTCAGTAAGCTTCACTGGCCGTTTAATTTTTCCATCAAAATACTTTTTACTGAATACACATGTTCTATTTGCCAAATTACCCAAAACATTATTCAGCTCGGTGTTTATCCGCATTCTAAAATCTTCCCAACTGAAATCACTATCTTTGGTTTCCGGTGCATTTGCAGCCAGAACATAACGCAGATACTCTCCATCAAAATACTTCAAGTAATCTTCTACCCATACAGTCCAGTTACGGCTTGTTGACATCTTCTGTCCTTCCAGATTTAAGTACTCATTTGCAGGTACATCATGTGGAAGTACAAATCCCTCTTTCTGCTTGGAAAGCATTGCAGGCCATATTATCGTATGGAAAGGAATATTGTCTTTTCCAAGAAAATGAATCATTTTGGTGTCTTTATTCAACCAATAATCCTTCCATCGATTTGGTTCACCAATTTTTTCTGCCCATTCTTTGGTTGAAGAGAGATATCCGATTGGTGCATCAAACCATACATAAAGTACTTTACCTTCTGTGTTCTCCAGCGGAACTGGAATTCCCCAATTGAGATCACGAGTTATTGCACGCTCTTGTAAACCTTCATTCAACCAACTAAGAACAAAATTTTTAACATTATCTTTCCAATATGTTTTTGTATCAAGCCATTTACGTAATTCATCCTCAAATTTGGGAAGATCAAGATACCAATGTGTTGTATCTTTTATTTTGGGAACTTCACCCGAAAGTTTGCTTTTAGGTTCGATTAAGTCCATCGCATCTATAAGTTTACCGCAATTATCACATTGATCTCCACGTGCTCCTTCCTCTTTACAAAACGGACAAATCCCTTCCACATATCTATCTGATAAAAATCTCTTCTGCTTCTCATCATAAAACTGTTTGAGTTCCTTTTTTATAATGTATCCTGCATCATATAGATTGGTAAAGAAATCTTGTGAAATTTTAATATGGTTCGGATGA
>DAOUVH010000267.1 GCA_030667725.1 Candidatus Cloacimonadota bacterium
CTCTCATCAATATATTTGCACTTGTGCCCCATACATATCTCAAGTAGTCGCTATTTCAGCACTATCCGCTAAAGGTATAGAAGCACAGAATGATGTTCGGTTAAAACTAAAGACAAAAAGAGATTATGTACTTAAGCTATTCGAACAATTTCTGCCAGATCTTACAATACTGAATAATACCTCTTCCCCATATTTATTCATAAATGTTAAAATTGATGATTTGTTACTCGTAAATGAATTGATCAAGAATGGTGTGATAGTTATGCCTGGAGTAATTTTTGGTTCTAACGGAAAGTTTTGGTTCAGATTAAATTATGCAATTGATAAAAAAAAGCTTGCCAAAGGTATACATAAAATAAAAAAAATTATAATGTTATTAAATTAATAAAGTTTGCAGTTTGCATAAGGAGGAGAGAGAGAAATTCTATGAAGTATATTCTTATTGTCTTATTACTTTTTACGCTCAATAACTCTCTTTATACGTCAACTACTATCGATAGCCTTGAAAGTAAACTAAAAATTGTTGTTGCTGAAGAAAAGATCAAAGTTCTAAACTCCCTTTCCAAAGAATATTTATATATCTCTCCAGAACAATCAATTCTTTATGGTTTACAAACTTCAGAACTTGCAATCAAATTTCATGATGATAAGCATGAACACGAAGCGTATAACAATATTGCTAATTCGTACGCACTACTAAAAGACTATGATAAATCTACTTTTTATCTTGAAAAAGCCCTAAAGAAAAGTGAGCAAATTGGGCAAGTTGATATAATCCTTAATGATCTTTATAGAATTGCAGAAGTATATAGTTGCAGTAAAAACCATACTAAATCCATAGAATATTATAATAAGGCATTGAAAATAAATGAGATAACTAATAATCGCAGTGAAGTTGCTCTAGCTTTGAACCGTATTGGATTAGAATACAAAAAAGCTGATCAATACAAGAAAGCTTCTGAATTTTTTCTGAGAGCATTGCGATATGAAGATGAAAATGTTCGTGTTCTTTTGCGAGATGAATATAAGCAGATATCAGAGTTTTATACATCAAGAGGTGAAGACGAAAAAGCTCTAGAGTATTATAAACTTTTTTCTACAATGCAAGATTCTATTTCCACTTTAGCGCGTTCTCATAAGATAAGTGATATGCAATATCGTTATGAAGATGAGAAAAGACAGCGGGAAATTGAGCTTTTGCAAAAAGAAAACGAAATTCGTGATCTTGAATTACAGCAATTAACACTCCAAAAGGAAAAACAAGAAACGGAATTTGAAACACAGCAAAGAATGTTGCAAATTAAAGCTTTAACTAGAGAAAAAGAACTTAATGAAGCACAGCTTAAAGTTACACAATTTGAGAAGGATAATATTCAACAAGAAATGGCATCTTATCAGAAAGATAATGAAATTCGCGATCTTGAACTTGAAAATAAAGCTATACAGATAAAAACGCAAAATTTTACTCAAAAAGCTTTGATCTCCGCAATTGCTGTAATAATGATATTCGCTTTTGTAGGTTTTTATCTTGCTTTTACAAATGACAGGACAAATAAAGCTCTGAACATTGCAAATACAAAACTTGAGCAAATTGCTAAAACAGACCCATTAACAGATCTTTCTAATCGTAGAGATATGATTGAAAAAATGGAGCATGAACAGAAACGATTTGGCAGGAACGGAAAATCTTTTGTACTGCTGATGTCTGATATTGATGATTTCAAAAAAATCAATGATGACAATGGTCATGACTGTGGAGACTTCATTCTGGAATCACTTGCTAGACAAATGAAATCATCTGCCCGTAAGCAAGATATTACAGGGCGCTGGGGTGGTGAAGAATTTCTCATGTTGCTTCCTGAAACTGATATTGATGGCGGTTTTGCCTTAGCAGATAAAATCCGGAAAGATATTGAAGCCACTTCCTATGTCTTTAGTGAAAATAAATTGGAATTGACAATGACCTTTGGCGTTAGCGTTTATGATAGACCAATGGATATTGATCAGTGTATCAAGATGGCTGATGAAGCTCTGTATAGAGGGAAAAAACAAGGTAAGAACTGTGTGGTAATGACACGGCCAAAAGACAAACCAATTATTATAGGAATTGATAAATCAGCTGAATCTGTTTAATTGACTTTTTGGAGATGATTGATATGAGAAGATTCGCTTTCATCTTGTTAATATTTTTTTTTACTTTTAATTTATTTGCGACAGATAATAATTCCAATTTAAGCTATCCTCTTTCTGAAAAAGAAGTTTACGAAAAGGCAAAAATACTTTATCAAATTGCATCACAACCAGATTCTCTAGAAACACCTGAGAAAATCGAATATTGTTTACAAGCTAAAAAAATTGCATGTGATTTTGAAGATAAAGAACTGCTCTTTGATATTCTATTATTAGAATCCAGTCTTTATAAAGAGATCCTAGATATCGAGAAATACTCTTCATCAATTGAAGAATATATTGAATTATATAAAGAAACGAACAAATTAACATTTGAAAGTAATAAAGATCAAATCTCAAAACAGATTAGAATAAGAAATTCATTTATGATTGGATTTCTTATATTACTTAATATTGCATTCATAGTTCTTGCCCGTTATCGCCTTAAAACTACCAACCAGATAAAACTTGAAAAAGCAAATAAACAACTTGAAGTAATTTCCAGAAAAGACCCTTTAACCTCAATTTCAAATCGTCGTGACATTCTGGAAAAGACAAACTATGAAGCAATACGTTATGAAAGAAACAAAAAAGCATTCAGTCTTGTTATGGGTGATATTGATCATTTTAAATTAGTTAATGATGAACATGGTCATGATTGTGGAGATTA
>DAOUVH010000138.1 GCA_030667725.1 Candidatus Cloacimonadota bacterium
ATGAGCCATTAACAATAAGGTTAGGAAATTTAGATGGGAAGACTACAGGTTCTTTTCTTGTGTCATCATAGTTTGTCTTATAATCAACTGTATCTTTTTCAAGATCTTCCATGAGATCTACTGCTGCTTTTTGAAGCCTTGCCTCTGTATAACGCATAGCAGCCGGCGGGTCACCGTCTTGAGAACCAAAGTTACCCTGACCATTAACCAGCATATATCGCAAGCTCCATTCTTGAGCCATTCTAACTAATGTTGGATAAATAACCTGTTCGCCGTGTGGGTGGTAGTTACCAGAAGTATCACCAGCAATCTTTGCACATTTTCTAAAACCTTTGCCGGGAGCTAAATTAAGTTCGTCCATAGCAAAAAGTATCCTTCGCTGGGAAGGTTTCAAGCCATCTCGAACATCTGGTAATGCTCTGGAAACAATTACGCTCATTGAATATTCCAGATATGATTTTTTTAGTACATCTTCTATTTCTATTAATTCTATTCTTGATCTATCGTGTATCATTCATCCTCCTAGACATCGACCTGGGCATATTGTGCATTCCGCTCGATAAATTCTCTTCGTGGTTCTACCTCATCACCCATTAATATTGTAAACATTCTGTCAGCTTCGATTGCATCATCTATCTTCACAGAAATAAGTATTCTTCTTTCCGGATCTAGTGTTGTATCCCATAGTTGATCTGCATTCATCTCACCAAGACCTTTATATCTTTGTATATGCAAGCCACGACCACCCATTTCTTTCATCACCTCATCTCTTTCTTTCATTGAGAAGGCGTACTTTTTACTTCTTCCTTTTTTTACTAGGAATAGAGGTGGCTTTGCGATGTAAATGTGACCATATTCCACTAAAGGACGCATATATCTGAAAAAGAATGTGAGAAGTAAAGTTGCAATATGCTGACCATCCACATCGGCATCCGCCATGATAATTACTTTGTTATAACGTAATTTAGAGATATCAAACTCATCCCCAATGCCAGCACCGAGAGCTAATATAATTGGCTGTATTTTATCATTATTAAGTACTTTATCAATTCTGGCTTTTTCTGTGTTTAGCATTTTTCCCCAGAGTGGCAGAATTGCCTGAAAAGTTCTATCTCTGCCCATTTTAGCAGAACCACCAGCAGAATCACCCTCAACCAGGAAGATCTCAGTTTGAGATGGATCTTGAATTGAGCAGTCTGCTAATTTACCAGGAAGACTTCCACTTTCCAAAACTGATTTTCTTCTGGTTAATTCTCTGGCCTTACGAGCAGCTTCACGAGATCTGGCGCCAAGAATTGCCTTCATAGCAATATTTTTGGATTCTTTTGGATTCTCTTCAAAGAATTCCATAAGCTTCTCATAAACAATAGAATTAATAATTCCTTCTATGTCACTATTCTGGAGCTTTGTTTTGGTTTGACCTTCGAACTGCGGTTCACTAAGTTTCACACTGATAATAGCTGTAATACCTTCACGAATATCGCTACCACCTGGAGAAACTTTCTCATTCTTTAATATATTTGCATTTTTTATATAAGTATTAACAGCTCGCGTTAGACCGGATTTAAATCCACTAAGGTGAGTTCCTCCCTCAATTGTATTAATGTTATTTGCAAAACTATGGATTGTTTCCTGGAATCCTTCGTTATATTGAATTGCTACTTCGAATTCAGTATTTTCTTTTTTCCCGTTAATATAAATAGGTTCAGCAAAAAGTACTTTTTTATTTTCATTAAGATATG
Source organism: Candidatus Cloacimonadota bacterium (assembly GCA_030667725.1). Next base: position 1,743 of record DAOUVH010000138.1, read on the forward strand.
CTACAAAAGAATTAATTCCGCCTGCATATTGAAAATCATGTGTTCTATTTTCTTTTTCATCAGTGAGTGTGATCAGTATCCCGTTATTAAGAAATGCCAACTCCCTCAATCTTGAAGAAAGATAATCGAAGTTAAATGTAGTAGTCTCAAAGATTGTTTTATCGGGAATAAAACTCACTTTTGTTCCTGTTTTTTTAGTTTTACCAATCATTTCAACTTGTGTCTGTGGAATTCCTTTTGCGTAAGCTTGATGATGAATCTTACCATCTTTATATATTTCCACTTCTAGATGCTCAGCAAGCGCATTAACAACAGAAACACCTACACCATGCAACCCTCCGGAAACCTTATAAGATTTATCATCGAATTTACCTCCGGCATGCAGCACTGTCATTACAACCTCGACAGCCGGGATTTTTTCTGTTTTGTGGATCTCTACTGGAATTCCCCGTCCGTTGTCTATAACAGAAACCCAGCCATTTTCGTGGATAGTTATCTCTATCTTATCACAATGCCCGGCGAGAGCCTCATCAATACTATTATCAACTACTTCATAAACCAGATGGTGCAAACCTCTTTCAGTGGTTCCACCAATATACATTGCCGGACGTTTTCGTACTGCTTCAAGACCCTTAAGAACCTTGATATTCCCTGCTGTATATGTCGTGTTAGTCATATAATACCTCTTCCTTTTTTTCGTAATTTCTTATCTTTTTTTTCATTCTTTTTATTGGACAATAACGTCATGACGTAAATATGTGTCAACTATTTTGTTTGTATAAGGTTAGCTAATTTTATGTGAGTTTTTATAGTGCAAATATCAGGTTCGTAACTCTTTGTAATTCATGGAGTTAGAAACCTTTTAAATATTCCCTAAAAAATAAATCCTAATTTTATTTGTTTTTTTGTTATTTTTTTATTGTAGTATGAACATCGGAAGTAGTGTATTAATGCGTTTTTATTGTTAATTTCTCTTTATTCTCCCAGAAGGTTTTTCCATTTATTATCATCACCTGAAGAAGTTGTATATTTTCCCAAACTTATAATAATTTTTACACTACTTTTCTTAGGTATTAATTCATCAGCCATCGGTTGAGAATAGATCACATTTCCTTTATCTACTTCTTCTGAATATCTGAACATTTTTTCGCCTAGAGATAGTCCTGCATTCTCCAGTTTCAATTTTGCTTCAACAATACTCAAATTATCAAGATAAGGAATTCTTACCATTTCTGGACCATTACTAATGACTACACTGACCGTTCTGTATTTTTTGGTCATAATACCCGGATTAGGCTTTTGCGAGATTATCTTTCCCTTTTCGATATTCTCATCGTGGATCAGTTCGCTCTGTTCAACATATAATTTCATATCTTTACATGTTTTACGTGCTACTTCATAATCTTGTCCTATTAGTAGAGGAACTTGTACCTCATTACCATGACCAACTATTATTTTCATGATGATGTCGGTTCCAAAAAAAACAATTATGAATAATCCTACTAAAATACCAAATGCTATCAAAATTGATTTTGTATTTATCATATATCTACTCCTAGATCTTTTTCTTCATTCTAGCTGCAAATGCACCATCTGAATTATGTTTAAAAGGCAATGTTTTTAAATAGCCCTCTTCTGTAAATTCTTTTGGAATAAATTGTTCTGCAGATTCAAGTGTAAATTCCGGATTCCTGTTCAGAAAATTTTCAATCTGTGCTTCATTTTCTTCTTTGTTCAAAGTACAGGTACTATAAACTAAAACTCCTCCGGGACGCAGGAATTTCGATCCGAGATCAAGTGCCTTCTTTTGGAGTTTAATTAATTCTTTTATATTCTGATTTACCTGCCATCTAAGTTCTGCTTTCTTTTGGAAAACTCCCCAACCGGAACATGGCACATCCAGAAGAACCCTATCATAAGCTGGAGCTATTGGTCCAAATTTGAAGGCATCATTCGCATGAAGTTTCATATTGGTTATCTGTAGCCTTTCAACTGCTCTTTTGAGTTTCTTAATCTTATTCGGGAATTTATCAACTGCCATCAATTCACCTGTATTACGCATTAACTCAGCAATATATGTAGCTTTGCCACCTGGAGCTGCAAAAAGATCCAGAATGGATTCATTTTGTTTAGGCTCCATTAATTCTACAACTAAAGCTGCTGATACATCCTGAACGGAAAAATACCCCTCAGAGAAAGAAACTTCATTTAATACATCCCTTGCCTGGTCTGTAATTAGAATATTCTCTGAAGCTTCACTTTCAATAACAATTATTTCACGCCTTAACAAATATTCCATTAACCTTTTTTTATTTGTTGCACATGTATTTATGCGGATATGCAAATTAGGTGATTGATTATAATAAATGCATAATCTTTCTGTATCTTCTTCACCCCAGTATTCTATCCATTTCTTAATTATTGCTTTTGGAAATGAATGCTCAACCGATATTCTATCGACAGGCTCAGCAGGATATTCAATTTTCTCTTCACGGATATGTTCTCTCAGAATAGCATTTATGAAATTAGCAATTTTTTCATTATACAAGTTTTTTGCGATAGAAACAGTTTCATTAACAGCTGCATGTTGGGGAATGTAATCACAATATATAAGTTGATATAATCCCATATATAATAGTATTTTAATTTTGATATTTGTGTTTGAAAACTTTTTTGAATCGGTATATCCTGAAGCGATATGTTCCAGATTAGCTTGCATTTTTATAACACCCTTTACAAGCACATAAAGTAAATCAGATCTTTCTCCTGCTTGATTGATCTTCTTTGTCATTTGATGTAGTAATTTATCGGAGAATATATTCTTTGAGATA
>DAOUVH010000053.1 GCA_030667725.1 Candidatus Cloacimonadota bacterium
CATAGTAAAAAGCTTGAAGCTTAGATTTGAACATTGGCTAAGAAATGAAAGAACGGGTAATTTTATTGTTGAGGATGATCTTTATATAAGAACATTTCCCGAATGGCAAATGTCTGATCTTCTGGAACTTACTTATTTATTAAAGCACAATAATGCAATAAAACTTGGATTAAAACGTATTTATCATTCCAACTATTCCTATACGCTGGATGATCTGGATATGATATTTATGAATGATACAGAGAATTATGATTCTTATATTAAACTACAAATAACAGACAGATTTGAAATAAGTGTTGATGTTATAAACTTAACAAATAATAAAATCATGTTCACAAATGTAGATCATCCGGGAACACATTTTAATTTCAATGTACACTGGATCTTTGTAAATTAGGAGAATTATCATGAACTTTCAGAAAATTATTTTTCTTTTATTGTTGCTGTTAATCACAATATCAATTAGTTTTATCGTAGGATCGATTTTCGAAGAAAATATTTTCAATATAAATGAATTTGGATTTCAATTTTTGATGTTCTCAATTTTAGGAAGTTTCATTTTCTTTAGTACCAAATACTTACGAAGTATTGATACAATAATCATAGTCCTCTTTATCTCAAGTTTATTTGCTTTTCTGATGAAGCGGACTTCATTGAGCACCCAAGTCGGAGGATTATTCCAACTTCACATCTATACTTTCATGCTATTTATTGTATATGCTTTAATCTTCAAACTTACCTGGTTCAGGTTTAAATATATTAGAAATATTATGTTTAGTATATTAGAAGCAATTGGTTATGTTGTTGTGCACTTAGTTCTGCATATTATTATCAAGAGACCATTTAAAGGACAATTCATTTTGATCTATTTTTTCAATGGTTTAAAGATAATGATAACTCTGGGAGTAAGCTACAGCATTGTGGAATTTCTTAATTCCAAGTTAGAAGCATTGTTTTTCAAAACTCCTGAAAGGATTTTCATAGACGATAGTTCAGAAAATAATGATAGTCTTCATCAATAATTAAAAATGCTCCCACCAATGAATTCCCTTAGAATTGAATTTGAAGGAACATTACCATCTTTAATGTTATATATATGTTCTACGATTTTCCACAATCTAAGAGCTTCAGAATAATGAGGGGAATATTCAGTTATCGAATGCAAGATTGGCAGAATATATTTCTTTAGAACTCCAAGCTCATAAGTTAAAATACTATTAAACATGAAATCAGCATTTTCCTGAAATGGGAAGATGTTTTGATCTTCACCTTCTCGAACTGAGTCCCACATTTCTAATGTTTGTTCTCCAGAATGTCCTCTATAATTATGGTCACGTACTAATCTTCTGATCTTTCTTGAATCTGTTGTTGGTATCCTGTTGTGAGCATCAATATTAAGATTGTTCAAAGCACTAACATAAATTCTTAATTTCTGATTAAAGGGAACTGATGAAGATAGTACATCATTAAGTCCATGGATTCCTTCCATTATTAGTATCTCATTTTTTTCTAACTTTAGTTTTTTATGGCTCGACTCTCTTATCCCTTGTCTGAAATTATATTTTGGTAACTCAACTTCCTTACCATTAAGTACTTTCTGCAGATCATTATTTAGAAGCTCAAGATCCAATGAATTTACGCTTTCAAAATCGAAATCCCCATTTTCTTTTTTAGGAGTATGAATTCTGGGTAGAAAATAGTCGTCCATTCCAAGTATGTACGGTCTTATCCCGTTCACTCTTAAGTGAATAGAAAGCCGTTTTGCAAAAGATGTTTTCCCTGATGATGATGGACCGGCAATAAGAACAAGTTTAGTATCATTATTACGTGTGATATGCTTTGCAATATCAATTATTTTCTTCTCATGAAGTGCTTCTTCAACCTGAATTAGATCAGTAATCGTATAGTCCTTCACAGCTATATTGATCGCACTTACAAAATGAACCCCTAAAATACTCAGCCATTTATCATGTTCTTGATGAGTAGTAAAAAGTTTTCTGGAAAGTTCAAATTCCCCATTTATTTTATTTGAGATTCTATTCGGGAATCTAAGTACTAAACCGGGTGCAAGATAGACTATCTCAAAACTTTGAATATAACTTGTGTTTTCCGCAGTCTGACCAATCAGATAATCATAGAAATCTCCACATTTGTGGACATTTATAGTATTGTGAGTTATATGTTTAAGTACATCGTCACGGTTCAGTTTTGTGAAAATATCTTCTGCTTCAGAAGAATTTAACTCAATTTTTTCTATAGGCATTTCACTATCTATGATATTCTGCATTTCCTGAGTAAGCTGATTGATCTCTTTCTCTGAGAATGTATAATCGATAACCTCGGCATAAATTCCATCACCGATTGAATGTTCTATAATTAACTTTTTTTCATTTTTAAAAATTGTATTGAAAGCTTTACATAAAACAAAAATTGAAGTATTCTTATAAATTGCATCACCTGCAATACTGGTTCTGGTAATGCCGTCTATAATTGTATCAGAATTTATGACAGTTTTATTATTATAGTTTATAAATTTATTATTTATTTTGAAGGCTATAAGTTGTTTTTTATTTTCTAAGTTTTCTTTCAGAATGCTCTGAATATCTAAGGATTTTGCAAAAGAGATCTTCTTTAAATGATCCCCGTCTATTCTTATTTCAACAGTAAACAAATTCCCTCCTTTGTTAAAAGGAAATTACTTTTAATCTATTGGTTTCTAAGTCAAGTTAATATTCTTCTTCAGATTGTTAAAGATCTTAAGATAAACAAGTTAGAACACAATTGAAATAGGTGTAATATTAAATTAAATTTAAATATTGACTTCTAATGTAGGAAAATAAATTCCGCTCTTTGGAGGATGAGAATGGATAAGAAATTGAAGAGAAATATTATTCAAAATTTTGGGATAGTTGTAGGGTCCATAATTTTCGCGATAGCCTATTCATGGTTCCTGGTTCCTTACAAGATCGCACCTGGAGGCATTGGTGGTTTGAGTCAGATTCTGTTTCACTTTTTCAATTTACCTATTGGTGTATCAATGATACTGTTTAATGTGCCATTATTTATTTTGAGTTTTATGTTTTTGGGAAAACGTTTTGGACTTCGATCTCTCTTTGGCATGTTCTCAACCTCAATTTTTGCCGACCTTCTCAGTTTTAAAAATCTTCATAATATCGGCATTATCAAAGATCTTGCTCCATATACATTCATAGATCAAGGAAACAAAATCTACGCGATGTTATCACCTGAGGATATATATTTATCAGCAATTACTGGTTCTGTCCTGTTAGGTTTAGGATTAGGGATCATCTTCCGATTCCGTGGCTCTACCGGAGGCACAGATATTCCCGTTGCCTTCTTGAAGCAAAAAACCGGAATCTCTATTGGTATGGGATACTGGGTTGTAGAAACAATAATAATCATGACGATCGGTATTGTTTTCAAAGACATGAAGTTGATAATCTGGGGTTATGTTAACTTATTTATCACAACCAAATTAACAGACCTGGCAAGTGAGGGTCTACCCTATGTAAAAGGTGTATATATCATTTCAGAGAAAAATATTGAGATCAAAGAACAGATCTATGATAAAATCAGACGTGGTGTTACATTCTTTAAGGCTCAGGGGGGATATACGGGTAATGAATTTAATATCCTATTCTGTGCAATGAACCGTAGACAAGTGGCAATGATACGTGATATAGTAAAGGACATCGATCCGAAAGCTTTTGTCTTGCTTACGGATGTTAACGATGTTATGGGTTATGGTTTCCGGAGCAGAAATATTGATCTAACAGCTAAAGACTCTTAATAAGATATTACAATTCTGAACAACTTTTTTCTATTTTTTATTAATTCAATTAACAATAATGTTGACATTTTTGTCATTATATCATTTTTAAAAAATATAGATTTTATTTATGAAAAGGAGTACAATATATGCATTCCATTTTAATCGTTGAAGACAATTGGGAAACTCAATTATTAATTGCCAGCATATTAAAAGAAAATGGTTATCAAACTTTCCTGATAGATGATGGGAAGAAGGTTATAAGCAAATTCAATTCCTGTAAACCTGATATTATACTTTTAGACATACAGCTCCCTGGTGAAGATGGGATATCAATTTTAAAAAAGTTAAAAGAAATTGATCAAAACGTGATTATAATCATGATCTCTGGGACCAGAGGAACTAAAAATATAGTGGAAACAATAAAATTGGGTGCATACGATTATGTGAGAAAACCATTTGATCAGGACGAGTTACTTTTAACCATCGAAAGAGCCTTAAAAACCCAGGAACTGAATCAACAAGTTAACGATCTGAAAAGAAAATTGCACTTTAAGAAAAACAATATTGTAATTGGTAATAGTCCGCAAATTAGAAGAATATTAAACCAAGTCGACCTGATAGCACCAACAAATATGAGCGTAATTATTCAAGGGGATAGTGGAACAGGAAAAGAAGTATTTGCAAACTTGATCTATAAAAAGAGTCTTCGTGAAAATAGACCGTTTATTGCCTTGGACTGCGGTGCAATTCCTGATACATTAGTAGAGAGTGAATTATTCGGACACGAGAAAGGAGCGTTTACAGGTGCAATTTCTTCAAAAGCAGGAAAATTTGAAGAAGCTAACGGAGGAACCTTACTTTTAGATGAGATCACTAATATGCCAATCCTTGGGCAGGCAAAATTATTGAGAGTATTAGAAGAAAAACAAACTACACGGATTGGTGGAAGAAACGCCAGGAAGGTAGACTTTCGAGTTATTGCAACTTCTAATAAAGATTTTCTTTTTGAGATCTCGCAAGGAAATTTTAGAGAAGATCTGTACCATCGTTTGAATGAATTCCAGATTTCTCTTCCCTCTTTATCAGAAAGAAAGGACGATATTCCGCTTTTTGCTCAGGAATTCCTAAATATTGCAAAATCCAAGTATAATAAAAAGATTTCAGGATTTAGCTCTGAGACTATGAAAATTTTTCTTGATTATCAATGGCCTGGAAATGTTCGTGAAATGAAAAATGTAATTAACCGAGCAGTAGTAACAACCGATAGCAACGTTATCCAAGCGCAACAACTATCAATTCAAAGGCAGGATGATCTACCAATTAATGTATTCCACCCACAAATTGATAATTCTAATTCGTTAAAAACTATGTTAAAACAATATGAGTCTGAAATTATCCGAAATGTAATTGAAAAAACTAATGGTAATAAAACTAAAGCAGCAAAATTATTGGATGTAAATATCAGAACCTTACATAGAAAAATGAAATAGTATTAATTCTTATTGCACAAAGTAACAGCCCCGAGTAATCGGGGCTGTTTTATTTTAGAATAATTCTTAAATGTATTCACTTCAATAGTAAACATTTCCTCACAGCTTCAGTTTTACCATCGATTTTCAATTCATAGAAATATATCCCTGAGCTAACTTGCTTATTATTTTCATCAGTACCATTCCAAAGAACACTTCTTTGTTTCCTACCTTCGTCTCCGCTCAGTTTGACAGGAAATGTTTTTACTTTTTGCCCTTTAAGATTGTAGATTTCAATTCGTGAATTTTCGTGTAAATTTGTGGTTTCAAACGAAATTGTTGTTGTTGGGTTGAATGGATTGGGATAATTACTTAGATCAATAAAAGAATCAGTTTCAATCTGTTGATCATCTATCGATGTTAGATTTGTACCCAAGAACACACCAATATCTGTTCCAACCATAAAGTTAGGAGTGTAAATAGGATAAAAGTCAAAGCAGTATACATCATTAATGCCAAGCCCTGCACCAATTTGTTGAACCTGACCATTTTCTTCAGGTTCAACTAAAAATAAGTTACTAAAGTAATCAATACATCCAACTACCAAATAATTTTCATACTCATAAATTTTATTTGGTTGGAATAATCCGCAGATAAAAGTCAAACCAGTGATTTCCCCATTTTCATATTCAACTCTATAAACAGCATCACTAAAACTTCCACCACCACTTGCGATATAAACTTCATAATTGTTGGGATAATCTCGAACGTATATATCTGTTATCAATGAAGGTGTTGTAAGAGAAGTATAGCTTCCCTCATTTTCAAGATATATCTCATTTCCAGCTGAAATAAAAAGTGCTCCATTTCCATTTTCTTCGATATCAGTAACATTTTTAGAATTAAAGAATTCTATTTCCGACCATTCATCACCATCTGAAGAATGGAGAAGTCCACCATCCATATTATAGCCATAACCAAAATAATAACCGGGAGATAGTTTTTTTACAAAATGAGGGGAAAAATACCAATCTATCAATTCAAATTCTTGTGTTGCAACATCAAATTTATATAAGCCGTCACTATAACTTCCGCAACCAAATGCACAAAATATTCGATTATTTTGATTATCCGGAACAATTGAGACAGCACCAAGATTAGTTGCAAAATTGAAAATGTTTAAAGAATCCTGATTTGTAAAATATGCTAACCCACCATCATTTCCAGGTAAAGCAAATAATAATCCGTATTCGGAAATCCCACTTATTGAAGAATATTTCATATCTGCAACAGGTCTATTGATCTCTTGAAACAACTGTTCCCAATCTCTGATCTGAGAAAGGAGTGTCGCATGGAATAAACAAAAAATTAGAATA
>DAOUVH010000281.1 GCA_030667725.1 Candidatus Cloacimonadota bacterium
GGATTATGAAAGCAGATTGGAAGAATACAGCAGTAATTGTTCCCATATATAATTCAGAAAAATATTTGCAGGAATTATTTAAGAGGATCACAGAATATTTTCCTTTAGAAAGCATATTTGCAGTTAATGATGCATCGGAAGATAATTCCAAAGAGATTTGCCGAGAGATTGGTGTGAAGTTGATAGATCTGGAAATTAATTGTGGAAAAGGGAATGCATTACAGATTGGGTTTAAAGCGGCTATAGAGAAAGGTTATAAATTTGCTTTTACAATAGATAGTGACTTGCAGCATAAACCTGAGGATTTTCCAAACTTTATACAGAAACAGAATGAACTTGATCTGGCTCTTGTAATTGGGAAGAGAGATTTCTCACATAAGAGAATGCCGTTCCAACGGATTTGCAGTAATACGCTTACCAGTTGGGTTGTGTCGCGTGCTTCAAAACAGAAGATACTTGATTCACAATGTGGATTCAGGCTTTATAATTTAGGGATATTAAATGGAATGGAATTTCAAACCAAACGCTATCAATTTGAAACTGAAATTATCCTGAAAATTGCAAAAAGAAATGGCAAGGTCAAGTTTATTCCGATAGAGACGATCTATGAAGGACAGAAAAGTTATATCTCAGGTATGCGGGATATTAAGAATTTTATTAAGATCGTGCTTTATGAGATGAAAAATTAATGGAGAAACAATGAAAATATTACTTACAAATGATGATGGTTATAATGCACCAGGGATCACAGTATTAGCTGAAGAACTTAGAAAGAACGGACATGATATAATAATTGCTGCACCACTAAAACAGCAGAGCGCAAAATCACATTCGATCTCACTTTTTAAACCGATGAGAATAATTGAAAAGAAAGAGAAACAATTTGCTATTTCCGGTACTCCTGCTGATTGCATGATACTGGCTTCACAACTATTAGTAGATGAATCGATAGAATTAGTTATTTCAGGAATAAATGCTGGGCAAAATATGGGTGAGGACGTGCTGTATTCCGGAACTGTAGCAGCTGCTATAGAAGCGATGTTTTTAGGATATAAATCGATTGCAATCTCGCTTGCTTCTTACAAAAATCAAAAATTCATAACAGCTGCTAAATATTTATGTGAAATGCTGGAGAATGGCATCCATAACGAAATTGCTAAGAATGAAGTATTAAATATAAATGTTCCAAATTTGGAATTTAATGAGATCAAAGGAACAAAAGTTACCTGCATCGGACACCGGATATATTACAATTTTGTGCGCAAAGAAAAAGATGAGAATGGAGATACTGTTTATCTCATCGGTGGTGATGAACCACATTGGACAGAGATAGAAAATTCTGATGCTAATGCTGTGAAAAATGGGTATATTTCCATCACACCAATTGCACCTGATTTCACAAAAAAAGATTCATTCGGGCAGATCAGTACCTGGATCGAAAGAAACAGGATTAAGTGAAAATGAGAAATAAATCTTCCTGCGAAAATATGATTAAATATCAGCTTATTGCCCGGGGAATAATTGATGAAAAAGTACTAAAAGCATTTTCATCAGTTCCACGACATCGTTTTGTGCCAAAGGAGTTCGGGCATCTTGCTTACAACGATTCCCCCCTCAGTATCGGTGAAGGGCAAACGATATCCCAACCTTATATTGTAGCATTAATGATGCAGATATTGGAACTAAAAAGTAGTGATAAAGTTTTGGAGATTGGAACTGGTTCCGGTTATCAAACTGCCCTTTTGGCTGAAATTGTAAAAGAGGTCTATACGGTGGAGCGGATAAATTTACTTATCCAGAAAGCTGAGAATTTACTTAATGATCTGGGTTATGAAAACATATTATATAAATTTGGAGATGGAACTCTGGGTTGGAAAGATGGAAATCCTGAGCAGAATAAATTTGATAAAATAATCGTTGCTGCTGCAGCACCGGATATTCCGGAAAGTCTAACCAGCCAACTAGCCATGAACGGTAAGCTTATTAGTCCAACCGGAAATAGAACCTTTCAACAGCTTGTTGTGATAACCAGAACCGAGGACGGTTATATACATACAAATGAGGGCGGGTGTACATTTGTTCCGCTTATCGGTGATGAAGGATGGCAGGAATGAAAAGACTTTTAATTATTCTGATTCTATTTTGTATTACTTTTTCGCTTTTTGCAGATGAAGGGATAAAAGAGAAACTTAAAAAATCAATTGATAAGATCGAAGCTCCTGATGAGATCAAAGTTTTTCTTATTGCCATGATACCCATATTTGAACTTCGTGGTGCGATACCAATTGGAATGCTGGGATATGAACTTCCTTTATGGAAGGTTATCCCAATTGCTCTTGCTGGGAATATGTTCCCAATATTTTTTATACTCCTGTTTTTTGATATTGTTACTAAGATATGTTTCAAAGTTCCCATCTTAAAGAAATTATTAGAAGCGATCTTTGCCAGAACACGCCGAAAAACTGAAGTTATCCAAAAATATGAAGAGATCGGATTAATGCTTTTCGTAGCTATCCCATTACCAATTACAGGTGCTTGGACTGGCTCACTCGCTGCCTATCTTTTTGGGCTGAAATTCTGGAAATCCATCCTTTTCATTTTTCTGGGAGTTTGTATCGCTGCAGTTGTTGTTACTTTTCTAGCATCATTAAAATGGATAGGGGCAGGTATTGCAGTGGTTGCACTCATTGCGGTATTTATTTATAATCAGATAAAGAAATATAAATCTTAGCCACAAAGGCTCAAAGA
>DAOUVH010000291.1 GCA_030667725.1 Candidatus Cloacimonadota bacterium
GATCAATGAGTTCTAAATGTGTTCCCTGTTGAACAATTTTACCTTGATCCAGTACAAGAATCATATCAGCCTCTGCAAGTGTGATAAGACGATGCGAGATGATGAAGGTTGTTGTTTTATTTTTCAACTTCTTCAATCTTCTCCGGATCGCTGCATCGGTTTCTGTATCAACCGCACTCAAGCTATCATCAAAGATGAGAATCGGACTGCCGTTGATGATCGTTCGTGCAATTGCCACCCGCTGTTTCTGTCCACCGGAAAGCGTTACACCTTTTTCACCTACAGCTGTTCCGTATCCATCTTCAAAGCTTTTGATAACATCGTGAACAGAGGCTATCTTTGCAGCTTTGAAGATTTCTTCTTCTTCAGACTTATTTGTAGCAAGTCCGATATTGTCTTTCAGTGTTTTAGAAAACAGGAAAGGTTCCTGCAGAACAATACCGATATTTTCACGCAGAACTCTTTTAGAAATCTTTTTCACATCTATTCCATCAATTTTGATCGATCCTTTTTGGTTATCGTAAAGCCTAGGCAACAGTCCAACCAGAGTTGATTTCCCCGATCCGGTTGGACCAAGAATCGCCACTGTTTGCCCTTTCTGAACCTTAAAAGATACATTTTCAAGTATTGGATGACCTTCTTCATAATGAAAACTCACGTTTTCAAATTCAATGTTTCCTTCGATTTTCGCTTTGTGAATTCCTTCATCTAAATCTTCGATCGGTTCATCCAGGATTTCCTGAATACGCTCAATAGAAACCAGAGCTTTTCCCATATCGGTGAGTACTCTTCCCAATTGACGCACCGGCCAGAGCAACATTCCAACATAAGAAGTGAATGCCAGTAATGTTCCCAGAGTGATAACTCCAGTAGCAGCCCAGTAAGTTCCCAAAACTGTAACTGCGATAATTTGGACTAAACTAAGAAAATCGGAAACCGACCAGTACCAGGCTAAAAGCCGGATCAATTTGTAAGTTAGATCTCGATATTCAATGTTTCTTTCATCGAACTTATCGATCTCATATTTTTGTCGTGCAAAAGCGCGAACTACCCGAACACCGCTCAGATTTTCCTGCAAAACTGTTGAAAGCCTTCCTTCCGATTCATCCGAAGCTTTGAACGCAGCTTTTACTTTAATGAAGAAGATAACTGCAAAAGCAAAGATGAATGGAACCAGAGAAAGAGAAACCAGCGTCATTTCCACGCTCATAGGCAGCATGAAAGAAAGTGCAAAGAACAGCATGAAAAATGCTCTTCCCACCTCTACTAGCTGCATCGACAAGAAACGTCGAATCGTTTCTACATCAGAAGTACAACGCTGAATCAGATCTCCGGTTTTTGCTTTCACATGATAATCGTAAGGCAAATATTGAAGATGATCATAAACATCATTTCTAATCTTTTGAGCAATTGATTCCGAAGCTATAGCAGACCATTTTCCTTTGAAGAAAAGGAAGATCCCACGGGAAAGCGTGAGTAAAATGAGAATAGCACTACTCATCCATAAGCTTTGTTCCAATACGCTTTTTCCACCCAATAAATCGAATACTTTTATGATGATCGGCTGCATCCAACCGCTAGTTTCTACAGGTTTATTACCAATAATAGAATCTATCGTAACGCGCAAAACCAAGGGCCAGGCGAAACGTAAAAATATTGCAGCACCCACTGCCAGGATCGAAATAACATATAACGATCTGTTACCTTTCATAAAGTTCCAAAGTAATTTAAATTTTTTCATAATATTTCTCTTTTAATATATTTTGTCTTAATACCTTTTTATTATCATATACACTTTTAATAAACAAAAAAAGCTCGCGGGTTCTCCCACGAGCTTTTAGTATCTTTATTTTTAGATACAAAAATAGTGGGATAGCCCTTAATAAGGAACCAATCCCACCAAATTGCGGCTGATTTCTCAGCCTATATATTATTCAGCCATTTATAGACCTACGAATAAAGACTTCTTTGGTTTTACAGGATTGGTGTCCTGTTAGGCAGAAGTACCTTGAGGTACTCTGTTTTTAAAAATATTAATCATGAAAACCTCCTCTAATTTATTTGCGTCTTTTTTTTATATTAAACGCAACGACTTTTTTTCTTTTTATATTTATATCAGTCAAGTTTTTTTAATATTTTATTTTAGATAATTTATTTTTACTCATCATATAAACGAGTTTAACCTATTATCGATAATTAAGTTAGCTATCTATAAAGAAATTATCTCATTCGATCCTTGTGCACGAGCGATCTGCATTGATAGCCAAGAATGAGCTTCCTGTTCATCGGAGAATTCTCTACTAGAACAGAATGATTCATCTTTAGCATAAAATCTCCAATAAACCTTATTATTATCTTCCTTTCGAAGAATATCCATCCTGAACACGTTGTCGATATTAACAAATTTGTCTTTTTTTACTTCAATAATAATCATACTGTTCTCCTTTTCTGATTTTGATTTAATTAATTCTCATTAACAAAAAACATCCCATCAACTTTGTTATCTTCTTTATCTTCCTTTGAAATTGGTATATGAATATCCATCTGTGAATCTTTCTCCCCGAATTTGAAACGGGAATCATACCACTCGATCTCGTCAGTTGCAATTAATTTATATTCACTTTCCGGAAGCCATTTATTATAAATATAATCATAGGTTTCACTAAGTGTTTCTAATGAACC
>DAOUVH010000201.1 GCA_030667725.1 Candidatus Cloacimonadota bacterium
CAGATCTCTTCAAATTCAGCTTTTTTCTTCAAGATTGCAACACGAGTTTCAAAATCAGGGCTTTTTAGATCTGCCAGAAGTCCCCATTCAAATCTTGTAACAAGTCTTTTTTCCAGTTCCGGAATGTCTTTAGGCGGTCTGTCGCTGGTGAGTACGATCTGCTTTTTCTTTTCGTATAGTGCATTGAAAGTATGAAAGAATTCTTCCTGGGTTCCCTCTTTTTTAGAGAGGAAGTGAATATCATCAATAAGAAGCACATCAAAATTGCGGAATTTGTTTCGGAAAGCCGGCATAGAATTTTTTCTAATATTATCTATCATCTCATTTGTAAATTCTTCTGTGGTTATATAAAAGACTTTCTTATCTTCAAGTTCATCCATCACGAAATTTCCAACAGCCTGCATAAGATGTGTCTTTCCCATTCCTGATTCACCGTAAATAAAAAGTGGATTGTAAGTTGTTCCGGGTGATTCAGCAACTGCTAATGAAGCTGAGTGGGCAAAGCTATTATTTGTTCCAATAACGAATTCGTTGAAGTTATAATTTTTGTTGAGCTTGGTGTGGAAGCTGCTGATCTCTTTTGGTCGCTGCTGAGTATTGTATCTTTTCTCCGGTTTTGCAGGATTAATTCCGGTGAAACGAATACTATATTTATTATTGAACAAATTAAAACAAATTTCAGAAACTAACTCACTATAATTCGAATTCAAGTACTCAGCAATAAATTGAGTTGGAACCTTAACTTTAAGTTTGTTATCTTGCAGTTCAATAACTTCAGTTTCGCTAAACCATGTATTAAAGCCCTGTTCGCTAATATTTTCTCTAAGAGTATCAAGAACTCCTGACCAAAGCTCATCATAATTATTCATAAAACATCCCTAAACCCTCTTTATAATTGCAGATCAACGAAAGAGACTAATTCTTTATGCACAACTTATCCACATAATTTTCCATTGAAGCTAACGCTCTATTTTTAAGGTGATTAAACTCAGTAAAATTGTGAAAATGAAAACTTATGCACAATCCAAAATTTTACGTAAACAACCTCTATCACTAATTCAACAACGAAAATGAAAACAAAAGTTTATTTGTCAAGCACGTAAAATACTTGAGCTTTTGTGGATAAATTATCATTTGGGATACCTAATATAATGTACTACAAACAGATACAAAGCAATAATCTTATTAAAGTTATCCACAATAAATTACTTCAACTCTATAATTTGTAATTAATTAACACTTTTTTGTGGATAACTTAAAATTTCTTAAATTATTTGACAAAGAAATCTACTTTAAAGCTATTGGAAATGCTTAATAATATAAGTAGATAGAGGATTGAATGAAATTTGAAAAAGAAATGAAGCTAATTAAAAAAGGTGTTGAAGAAATTATTTCTGAAAACGAGTTAATTGCCAAATTAACAAAATCTGAAGAAACAGGTAAGCCGCTTCGTATAAAATATGGGATTGATCCCACAGGTTATGATGTTCATATTGGACATCTGGTTCCAATTAGAAAAATGCGTGAATTCCAGGATATGGGGCATCTTGGAGTTATTATTATTGGTGATTTCACAGCACAGATAGGCGATCCGACCGGAAAGGATGAATCACGTCCTCCACTTACAAAAGAAGAAATAATCAAGAATGCTGAAAAATATATGGAGCAACTTTACACGGTTCTAGATAAAGAGAAAACCGAAGTTCGTTGGCAGACTGAATGGTTTGGCGATATGAAAATGTCTGATGTATTAAAATTGATGGGAAAGTTTACTCTGGCACAATTTATGGCTCACGACACTTTCCGCAAACGCTATGAAAACGGACTGGGCCTGGGAATGCATGAACTTATGTATCCAATATTGCAAAGTTACGATTCTGTGGCAATTGAAGCTGATGTTGAACTCGGTGCAACAGAACAGAAATTCAATATTCTGGCTGGACGTGATATGCAGAAACACTTTGGACAGCCGCAGCAAATTACAGTTCTATCTCCAATTTTGATTGGAACGGACGGCAAAGAAAAGATGAGTAAATCGCTCAATAATTATATCGCCGTTTTCGATCCCCCCAAAGAGAAGTATGGCAAAACAATGTCGATACCTGATGAATTGATAATTAACTACTTTAATTATGCTACAAAAGTTGCACCGGAAGAGATTGAAGAGATCGAGAAGCAACTCAAAAATGACGAGATAAATCCTAAAATTATCAAACAGCGATTAGCTCGTGAGATAGTTGCTTTGTATCACGGAGATAAAGCTGCTAAAATTGCAGAAGAAGAATTCAATCTTATTTTCAAGAAAAAAGATATTCCTGATAATATCCCGGAATTTAACATTACAGAACCTATGAAGATAGTTGATATTCTTGCACGAAGCAATACCTGCGAATCAGGTGGAGAAGCCAGAAGAATGATAAAACAAAACGCTGTTACCATTGATGGCAAAAAGATCACTGATATGTTTTTTGAGATCTCAGATGAATGCGTGATAAAGGTTGGTAAACGCAGGTTTGTGAAAGTAAGGCAATCATCCTGATTGCGAGAAATACGAAAACAAAACCATTGCGAAGGTCAAGACCATTCGCAAGGTTATAAATGATTAAGAGGAAATAATGAATACAATAATTCAGTTATTAATCCAGATCCCAATTTTGCTGATCACGCTGACAATACATGAATTCAGTCATGGTTATGTTGCATATATGCTTGGCGACGATACAGCAAAACGTGCCGGCAGGCTTACTTTGAATCCAATTTCACATATTGATCCGATTGGGCTCCTGATGTTGTTTATTGTTCGTATTGGTTGGGCAAAACCGGTTCCGGTAAATCCCTATAATTTCCATAATCAAAAAAGAGACATGGCTATTACCGCTGCAGCCGGACCCGCTGCCAACTTTGTAATGGCTATCATTCTTTCAGTAGTTTTCAACCTACTGAAAACAGCAGATCCTAATATTCTCTATTCCGGTTCATTGATCGCACAATTCTTCACAAGTATGCTTGTATATGCAATCCTGATAAACCTGGCACTGGGTATTTTCAACCTGATCCCGATCCCACCAATGGACGGATCTAAAATTGTGGGTGGGTTTTTATCTGACGAAGCCTATAATAGATACACTGCGCAAGAGAGAAAGGGTGCTCAAATTTTAATGATAATATTTGCTGTATCATTTGTTTTTAAACTAGATCTTTTTGGGAAAGTAATTATGCCGCCGTTGGAATTTTTCTTAAAACTTTTAACCGGGATTACGCTTTAATGTCTTTGCAAGTCATCTTTCTAAGGTTTCAGACTAAGCAATCTGGACTATTTAAAGAAAAGATGGTACATTGTACTGGTTTATCCTTCCTTAAAAGAGCAGCTTGAGAGATTCGTCAGGAGGAATCATAATAAGGATATAATTGATCATAGAATAAAAATATAATTGGAGATAACACATGGATTTAAAAGAAGTAAAAAACATTATTGATGAAAATCAGATAAGGACATTAGATCTGAAATATCCCGATCTGGCAGGAAAC
>DAOUVH010000104.1 GCA_030667725.1 Candidatus Cloacimonadota bacterium
ATTCTTAAAAAGATAAATCCCAGGTTGATATATGCTGCTTCTTCTGGCTTTGGTCACACAGGACCGCATTCCAAAAAACCTGCTTATGATATGTTGGTTCAGGCAATGGGCGGAATAATGAGTATTACCGGTTGGAAGAACACTCCTCCTACAAGAGTTGGAATGTCGATTGGTGATATCGGCGCTTCACTGTTTACAGCAATTGGTATAAATTCAGCTTTATATCAAAGAGAAAAAACCGGGGTCGGTCAAAAAATTGATATTGCAATGCTGGATTGCATGGTAGCTTTACTGGAAAATGCTTTAGTTCGCTATCAAGTTGATGGAAAACCGCCAACACCGATTGGTAATCGTCATCCCACAATCACTCCTTTTCAGGCATTCAAAGCCAAAGATGACTACTTTGTTCTTCCCATTGGTAACGACAAGCTCTGGGTAAAATTCTGTAATGCAATTGATAGAGAAGAACTGATCGCTGATAATAAATTCGCTACAAATGGAGCCAGAACTGAAAATCTGAAAGTGCTTATCCCCTTGCTTGAAGATATCTTTTTAACCAGAACCGCTTCCCAGTGGATAGAACTTTTTGAAGATAAGGGAATCCCTTGTAGCCCTATAAACACAATTGATAAAGTTATGAATGACGAACAGGTTCTGGCAAGAAATATGATCGTTGAAGTAGAAGATGAAAAAGCCGGTAAAACCAAAATTGCTGGTAATCCTATCAAGATGACATCAATTCCTGAAGAGAGAAAACGCGAGCCTGCACCAAAGATCGGTGAGCATACAGTAGAGATTCTAAGAAAATATCTGGAGTTTGATGAGAATAAGATAAAGCAATTGAAAGAAGATGGTGTGATCTAAATGAAGTTTATTTCTGAATGTTCTTTATCCAAAACAATTTCTCAATTACAAAACAAAGAACTTACACCAGAAAAATTGATCGACGATCTTTGTGATAAACTGGATAAATGGGATTCTAAGATAAAAGCATTTCTGCCAGAACACGATAGACGGGAACGTTTACATCAAGATTTAAAAGAACTTTTTCATAAGTTCCCAGATCCTGCGGATAGACCGATCTTGTTTGGAATTCCAATTGGGGTCAAAGACATATTCCATATTGATGGTTTTGAAACAAAAGCAGGTTCAGATCTGCCTTCAGAAATTCTTCAGGGTAAAGAAGCTGAAGTTGTTTCCAAACTAAAAAAAGCAGGTGCTTTGATCATGGGAAAAACCGTAACAACCGAATTTGCTTATTTCCATCCCGGAGCTACCTGTAATCCACATAATTTTGATCATACACCAGGTGGATCAAGTAGTGGTTCGGCAGCAGCAGTTGCAGCCGGATTCTGTCCCTTAGCTTTGGGAACACAGACTATCGGTTCAATTTCCCGACCTGCTGCTTTCTGCGGGATAACCGGCTTCAAACCAAGTTTTAGCAGAATATCTACCGATGGAGTAATCCCATTCTCAAGATCTGCAGATCATATCGGTTTTTTCACGCAAGATATGGAAGGGAGTAATATCGTTGCTTCAATTCTTTGCGATAATTGGGTTAATAATCAGACCGATTTTCAAAAAAAACCTGTATTGGGAATTCCGGAAGGGAAATATCTGGATCAGGCATCATCGGAAATCCTCTCTGCTTTTTTTGAAACTGTTGAGAAGTTGAAGCAAAAAGGTCTAATCATTAAATCTATTCCTACTTTTGATAATATTAATAAAATCAATGATCAACATAAGTTGATGAATGCAGCAGAATTTGCAGAAGTACATAAAAACTGGTTTAAAAAGTACAAAAACAATTATCACCAGGTTTCTATTGACCTAATTGAAACAGGGAAAAGTGTCTTTCCTGATGATTTAGAAAATGCGATAAAAGGTAGAATTCAACTCCGTGAAGAGTTGGAACAATTGCAAAAGGAAAATGGAATTGATCTCTGGATATCTCCTTCAACTTCTACAACTCCTCCACTGGGTCTAGATTCTACCGGAGATCCAACAATGAATCTTCCCTGGACTTATGCGGGTGTTCCGACAATATCCCTCCCTTTTGGGTTATCTGGTGAGTTGCCTTATGGAATTCAATTTGCTGGAAATTATTATAAAGATGAAACTTTATTTCAACTAATGAAGAGAATCGTATGAATGAAAAATTAATTTAAAGAAATTATAAAGAAAGATATAGAATAAAGTTATTTATTTATAAAAAAAGCCATTTCCGCAGAAAGAAAATGGCTTTTTTCTTTTATTTACTAGAGAGAAATTATATGAACAAATCTGGTGTCAACTATTTTAAAACTCTATTTCCTCCCTCTCTCATACACAGCAGTTACATAATAGAATTTTTTTGCTTCCAACGATTGTATTGTCCAGGTTGTTCCATTCAAAGTTCCATCATTAGTAACATCAATAAATTCACCATCCGGAGTATTGGAAGCATAAACTTTATAAGTTGTTGCACCTTCAAAAGAAGTCCAGTTCAACTCAATATATGGATCATTCCAGGTAATTGTAAGATCTTGAACATTATTTGTAAATCCACTTACAGCAAATATCTGAATATCATCAATATTCCAACCGCAATATTTCCAACTACCATCAGTTGAACCCATAGTCCAGCGAAGATAAACTGTTGGCTCATTATCAGCTATTTCTGAAATATCCAGATCCATTTGTATCCAGGAATAATCCTCGATTTCATCTGTATTTTGCCAAACGGTTGTCCAGTTTGAACCATCTTTACTAACTTTTACATAAGCATGGTCGTGAAGCGGCTGTTCAACACCAAGCCATCTCCAAAATTTCAAGTGTACATTATGCATTTCCGAACAATTAATTGCAGTGCTTGTAAGATGTCGTTCAGGAAGATTGTTGGGATAATCTCCATTCAGATTGTATCCATAAACATAATCTCCAGTGTTACCGCTTGTCGGGTCGGGCCCACCATGTTCTCCACCTCCACCTGTTGGCACACCAAATGCCCATTGGTCTTCGGTTATCCAACCCGGATTACTATTTAGAGTCCATTCATATCTTAAAGTAGGTTCCCCGATAGCTAAAATCACTTCTCTTATTGTATCTCCAAGATGGTTGGTTGTATTCGTGAATTGAATTATAGTTGAATGAGCACCTTCACTTAATGTTTCAGCATTACTATTAATTTGCACAGTCAGATCGGTTGTTTCATAAGGAAGTAAAGAACCGGAAATATTGCCAGTAAAAGACAACCAGTCAATATCCGGATCAAGAGTGACTTCATAATTAATTTGATAATTATTTTTATTTTCTATTTCATAAATTTTACTTAATGGTGAGAAGGGTCCGCCATAAGGTCCTTCGGAATTAAAAACTTCTTCTGGATTTACTCGCAAGCCAGCTTTTACTGAGAGTGCTTTGATACAGAAATTACCGGTATTCTGAAAACCGGATGGATCGTTATAATAATAGAAATCCAGCCACTCTGAACCGGAGTAATAATAACTTTCCCCAGGATTTGCTGAAGATTCTACAATAGCTCTATATTGTGCTCCTAATAAAACTGGAACATCTGAAGTTCTATCGTAAGGATATTCTTCATTGGAGAAATAAAGATAAATATAAAAATCATTTCCTTGAGATAAGTTGACTTTTGTAGTCAACTCTATTGTGTGAAATCCAGTATATTCTATATAACCTGATTCTGAAGAAAGTTCGTTAACCAAAACCCCGCTTTCCAAATTATCATATATTTTAACCACATAATTAACATTATCTTCAGAAGTGAAAAAGTTCACAGCTTCAAGTAATTCATTATCTTCGGCAGTAAAGGCATTGAAAACCTTTGTACATCCTGTCATTGTATCACGCCAGCCATGGTAATCATGATAGTAAGAATTTTCATAAGCCAAAGGCTCTACATCTTGAAATGATATTGCTCCCATCTCTGGATGCTGACAGCAATGTTTATCATAATAAGAAATCCAGAAATAACCATCAAAACCCCAACTGCTTCCCCAACTGTTCTTGCAAAGCCAGGCTCCCGGTAAAGGTGCTTGAGTTACTTTATCATCATCCCAACCAACGATCCCAATAGCATGATTTGGGTCTAACGAACTTGTTGGTGGTTGATAATGAATATAATTTACAATAAAAGAACCATCATAACACATACAGGTTCCCAGAACACCTTCTTCCATAATTTTATTTTTGATCGTATTGATATTACCCAGATCTGATTCTGCAATAAACCATTCGATATCCCGAGCATAGTAATAATGGTAACTTGAATTATATCGATCCGGTGGTGTACTGTAAGATTGTCCGTCAATATCGCGAACTGCTCCTTCTACTCTTGAAAGGTAAGCAGAAGTTACCCGGTAATCTCCACCCTGATGAACTTCCAGACCACTTCCGGACGGAGGGATTATATCATCGTTATTATGCTGGTTGAATCCATTCCACCAATCAAGATGATATTCTGCCAGGTTCGGTTCTCCTGTTTCTCCTGCATTTGCCCAGGCTTCCGTCATAAGAAGATTCCCTTCCATGGCTGCCATGGCTCCATGACACCAGCATGTACCACCTGATTGACTCTTTACCGATGTTACAAAATTTTCACCATTAACATCTCGTAGATCAAAAGTAGGTGGTGGATCGGCAAAAAGAAACAATGTTACAGAAAACAGAACAATTAATAAAATATATTTTTTCATTTTTCTCCTTATTTTATAAGTTGCTAATGTTTTGCGTGTGCACGCTTGTGCACGTTTGCTAGCAGCAGCTCAATTTAATTCACCGCTGTCACATAATAAAACTTCTTTCCGTTCGAAGCAGAAGTGCTCCAGCTTTCATCGACAAAAGTTCCTGTGGTATCTTCTTCAAATCCCGAATAAGGTTCAGTTGATGAATAAATTTTGTAGGAAGTTGCTCCAGGAACGGGATTCCAATACAGTATTACATTATTATTTTCCAAAGTGATTTCCAATTCAGGTGCAGAAAATGCTTGAAGAAGCCATTCTTTTGTATAAGGACCTCCGTAAGCCCCCATATCATTTGTTATTGTTCCTTTGGATGGAAATAATGCAAATCCAGGATTTGTTATATCTTCCAAATCAAAATATTGCGATAATTGATTTCCCGAATCTACACAAGGTGAATTTGAAGACAAATGAAAAATAGGACCTATGAAAGAGGGATCAGAATCAATATTTCCAGTAGACCAGTTAAACCATCCATTACCATTTGTATTTATTGAATTATAACCTCCTTCAACATCA
>DAOUVH010000044.1 GCA_030667725.1 Candidatus Cloacimonadota bacterium
GTCTGCACATTAAGATATGACTAATATTAAAAAAAAGAAAAATATTAATTTGTTCATATTTCCTTCCTAAATTTCTGATTCTACAAAAAGTGAAATAGAAAAATCTGTCAATTTTGTTTTACAACATAATAAACTAATACAAATATTTAAACTACAAAAATGGCCGAGAGGGCAGGAATCGAACCTGCCGTGGACAGTTTTAGCTGCCTATTACTGGTTTTGAAGACCAGTTGGAACACCAGTTCCGTCCTCTCTATAACTAGAAACAAAGAATTTAGTGCTTTTCTTTATGTAAAGATTTTTTTGAGTCCCAACCAGAATTAGCCAATGCGTTCTTGACGAAAAACTATTAATAAAGATTTTAAAAACAGAGAATTAATATAAGAAGGAATAATGGATACAAAACATTTGATAATGGGAACTGCCGTGCATGTAGATCATGGCAAAACAACATAGATAAAAGCACTCACGGGTTACGATTGTGATACACATAAACAGGAAAAAGAGCGCGGTATTACAATTAATCTGGGATTTTCACATCTTGATCTTCCCAATGGAAATAGTGTAGGAATCGTGGATGTACCGGGACATGCAGACTTTATAAAAACAATGGTAGCGGGAGCCTGCGGGATAGATTTTGTACTTCTGGTTATCGCCGCTGATGAAGGAATAATGCCGCAAACAAAAGAACATCTGGAGATCATGAAAACTCTTGGTATCACTAATGGAATGATCGTTCTGACAAAAATAGATCTGGTAGATGAAGAACTTCTGGAGCTTGCAACCGAAGAGATAATAGATTTCGTAAAGGATTCATTTTTAAATGATGCTCCTGTGATGCATGTTTCTTCCACCACAAAGCAGGGAGTTGAAGAACTTATCAATGAAATCTCAACTCTGGTTGATACAATTCCACAAAGAAAAACAGAAGGTCTTTTCCGTATGTACATCGATCGCATCTTTACACAGGAAGGCTTTGGTACAATTGTGAACGGTTCGATAATATCAGGTTCGCTCTCAAAAAATGATCCGGTTTATCTTCTTCCCAATGAGAAGGAATTACGAATAAGAAGGCTGGAACATCATGGCAAAGAAGTCAACCAGGTCAGTGCAGGAGATCGAGCTTCGTTTAATCTGGTTGGTTTTAAGCAGAAAGATTTCAAACACGGAATGGTACTCTCAAATAAAAAGATAAAATCGACTAAACTTATTGATGTCAAACTGAATATATATCAGAATGATGTTACCTTGGGATTGTGGAATCAGGTGATCTTTTTGCTTGGCACAAATCGAATTATGGCGCGGATACACTTGCTGGATCATGATCATTTGAAAAGTGGTGAAAGTTGTCTGGCGCAAGTGTATCTACCACATCCGATTATCACACAATATAACGATAAATTTATAGTTCGAAACTCATCAGGAAATCTAACATTAGGCGGAGGTCATGTGGTAGATACGTACCCTCTGCATCACCGTCGCCGCAGAGAAACGCAAGTTGAAATCGTGAAGAAAATTGCCGGTGGAGAACTGGAAGAAATGGTAGCTGCTGAAGTACGGAAATCCGCACTGCCGATATCACAGAAAACAATAGCTAAATACTTTGATATGGATCCTGATGATCTGATTGAAGTGATATTCCAGAAATTACCGGGAGATATTATTTTCTACCAATCTAAAGATGAAACAATTTTATTACAAAAGAAGATGAATACAGCTTATCAGAATAAGATCCTTACCGGTTTGAAGGATTTTCATCAGAAAAATCCATTGAAAAAAACCGGTAGAACATTTAAGGAACTAATGGGCATTTTTGGTGAAGATCAGAACGAAGTAACGAAGATCACATTAACTCAGATCTTACGAAATTTGGAAGAAAAAGCAAAACTTAGGAAAGATGAGAATAGCTGGATACTGGTATCACATGAAGTTAAACTTAATGATGAGATAAAAACAATGATCGATAAAACTGATAAATTGATAAACTCTAAAGGTAATAATGCAGTTGACCCTGCTGAATTGGATGAATTGGCAGTCGATGAGAAGATCTCAAAAAGACAGATGGAGCAGATAGTATCTTATCTCATTGATAATGCGAATATTCACTTTCTCCAGCAGAAGTATCTTCATTCTGACCTGGTTGAAAAAGCAAAGAAAATAATAATTGAGCAACTTTTAAATTCAACAGAAGGTATTAAAGTATCTCAATTGCGAGACCTTCTCAATACGAATCGCGAAACTGCCATGATCCTGCTTGAATTCTTCGATAGTGAAAATATCACACTGCGCAAAGGAGACTTCAGATTCCTAACAAAAAAGTATAAAGACAAAATAAACTTGTAGGGACAGATCACTGATCTGTCCGCAAATAATAATAAAAAAAGCCGTCCGGAAAAACCGGTCGGCTTTTAAAATGGTATCCCAAAAAGAAGATATTTCGAATCAGAATTATGCTGAAATCTTTGAAGAACTTGAGAAAATCTATAAACTAAGAGCATTATTACCACTTATCCAGCAGAAACAGTTTCTTAAACAACGTTATATATCATAATAGTTTATATTCCCCAATGGTATTAGAACCATTATAAGAGGCTTTTAAATATGAACAAAACAGAACAAAACGGAACTGAATTAACAAAAAAACAATTAGATTCTTTACCAGTTATTTTAAGTTCCAAATCATTAGCTGAGGGATTGAAAAAAGCTAATGTGAGTAAAACTACATATTATGCTTGGTTGAAACTCCCAGAGTATAAAAAAGAGCTTAATCGTATTAAAAAAGAAATAGTTGAGCAAGCATTAAATGAATTAAAGATTTCTACTACTGAAGCTGTAAAGGTTCTAAAAGATTTACTTAGCTCAGAGAATGAACATATACAGTTAAGAACTGCTATTAAAATTTTAGATTTTACAGAGAAATTTATGGAACAAGAAGATATTATTGAAAGATTAAATAGATTCGAGGAAAGAATTAAATGAAACAAATCATAGTGAATAGGATTAATAAACTCGAAAGAATATTAGTACCGCTACAAAAAGAACCAATAGTTATCTCTATTCAAACACCCGATGAAATAAACTTTGATCAAATTCGAATTGATTATAATAAAGAAAATGGCACAAATTACATTTCTGCTGAATGGGAAAAGATGGACGTAATTATATCCAGATCATATACAGAGGGAGATATTGAAAACTGGAAATTTGATACGATTACAATCTCTGGGGAAACAGAAGATTCAATTTATAAAAAGTATCCGAAGATATACAGCCAATATAAAGTTCGTATTGAAAAATCGAAAGAATTAATAAATGAATTATTCTTATAGTGATGGCTAAACCCGGATTATAGATAGTAAAACAGATTATATCATCAGAAATGATTAACTCGCTAATTAATTTACACTTAATATAACTTTAAAACTATCATAAAGACTCTACAACAAGTAATAATCTTTCAATAGTATAAATCTTCATATTCAGGATATTCGCTCGAAATCAGGCTTATATAATAAACTTGAATTTCTGGAGATTAAGAGGATATTGACACCACTTAAAAGCGAAGGGGAGTGTAAAACCTCCTCTTTTTTATTATATACTACCAAATACTATTCTTCTTGACACAAAAATCTTAATATTCATTTTTCTATTGCTTTTAGTTTTGCATTGATGATTAGACATTGAATAGAGAAGAAATACTGAACTTGCACTTAGATTTAGATTAATTGACAATGATCAATCAGTTGTACAATAACCTAAATAAAAAAAGTTATTGTACAACAGATTTATTGTAACTATAGGTTAGTTATGTACAACAAAAAATTGGACGTGGGTATATATGTTAGCAGCAATATAAAAACATGGAGGATATTATGAAGAAACAAGTAATTATTTTTTCTTTGATATTAATTAATTTTAGCCTTTTCGGACAAGTATCTGTCAATCCTGATTCAATTTATGTTAATCTTTATCCCGATGAACAAATTGATGTTGATTTGTTTATTGGAAATCCAACAAACAATTATGTAGTTTATACAATTGAAATAAACTATATTTCTGGAGCGTCATGGATTTTGTATAATCCAGGATATCCATGTGTTCTTGGACCATATGCTGGACATACTGAAATCATTCCGATAAGTTCAACTGGTTTATCAGATATAACGTATGAAGCTGAGCTGATTGTTGCAAGTGGTGGAGTTGATATTATTGTCCCTGTTGTTTTACATGTATATTCTACAACTGAACACAATCCACCTTCAAATGCTGGATATGAACTTGTCGGAGATCATATTCATTTATATTGGGAACCACCTGTAAATACAACGTTGAATGTTTTAGAATATCATATCTATGTCGATGGTGTTTTATTCACAACAACAGAATTATATTATGACATTTATGACCTTGTTAACGGGCAGAATTATGAAATTGGACTTACAGCATATTATGAGGATGGTATAGAATCCGATCCAATAATGTTTAATATTTGCTTTCTCGGAAGTGATAATAATACAGTTAGTGTAAGTCCAGTTTTAATGAATTACCCCAATCCATTTAATCCTTCTACAACAATTGAATTCTCAATCCAAAATGATTCTAAAATTGACCTCTCAATTTTCAACATCCAAGGACAGAAAATCAAAACCTTATCCCAAAATGAATACTTAAAAGGTTCTCATTCAATCAATTGGTATGGTAACGATGACAATGGAAAATCTGTAAGCTCAGGAATTTATTATTATAAATTAAATGTTAATGGAAAAACCGAAGCTGTTAAAAAATGTTTGCTGTTGAAATGAGAAGAATTGCTGCTAACAAGCGTGTCGGCAGTCGGGCTGGTCAGTGCTCTTGGTTTGAATCTTTCGATTCAAACTTTGTTCGGTCTGCTTCCAGTCGTGATCGTTCCGATCCCGCCGCACACGCAAAACATTAGCAGCAATAAAGATGGAGGTAACTTATGTTGAAAGATAGAAAATTAATAATAATATTCTTATCTTTAATTATATATGTGTCTAATCTTTATTCAGTTTACCACAGAATTGGTGGTATTGATATTGATCCTTCAATTTCTCACAATACTATCCAAATGGAAGTGGATCAATATATTGCTTATTGTCTTGTAGCACAACAACTTCAGATATATGATATTCAAGATATATCAAATCCAGAATTAATTAGTGAATTAAACATTATTGGATCTCCTAAACATTTTGTTATTAATGATAATTTCTTATTTATTTCTACATATATTGGTGGTTATGAAGTCGGTTGCTTTATTATCGTTGATATAAGTGACATCAATTATCCGACAATTATCTACGAATATTACACTTACTCAAGTAATGGCTATTATTATCCCAAAAAAGCCGAAATAATTAATGGATATGCTTATGTTGACTATTATGATCCAATTACTTGGGAATCAAGATTCTTAATTTTTGACATCAGTGATCCTATAAATACTATATTGTTAAGTATTTTACCACATAGTATGGAAGTACTTGATTTTGATGTTGTAAATAATTTATGTTATCTGTTTGGTTGGGGTCAAGGTGATTGTATTGTACTGGATATATCAGATCCCATAAACCCTTTTATTTTGACTATATATAGTAATTTAGAATCCTTTTATGCTGTAGAAATTATTGAAAATTTAGCTTATTGCTGTTCTGGATTAGATTTTAGAATTTATGATTTCTCAGATCCTTATAATATTTATTTAATTAGCGAACTTGATGGAATTTATCATAGTAAATCAATTTACATTGATCAGAATAGAGCATTTATTGCCGCAGGTTCTCACGGGATGTTAGTAATTGATATCTCTGATATTGAGAATCCAAGTCTTATAGATGTTTATGATTCAAATAATTCCACAAATCAATCAGCCATTTATGTTACGATTGCAGATAATATTGTTTACTTGACTGATACATCTTCTAAAGGTTTTTTATTCATAGATGTTTCTGATAATAATAATAATAATTTGATAGAGAATCTTGATTATTACTATTTCGATAATTCGGTGTCAATATCTGAAAATATACTTGTAACTGTTGATCAAGCAGTTCAAGATTCAATTTATTTTTATGATATAACAAATCCTAGTAATCCTATTCTATTATATTCTCATTGTCCATTTCCGGGTTTATATTTGGGTACACTAAGAACTAATGATCAGTATGCTTTTGTTTATTTTCGTGGAGATGACAATAAGTTAGCAATTTACAATATGAGTGATCCTCAAAATATTTTTCAAACGGGTGAATGTGATATAGATTTCAGTAGTCTAATTCGTGATATCGTTCAAAAAGACTCTTATTTATTTATCGGTGGTAATTATGGATTACAAGTTTTTGAATTAGATGAAAATGGAAATCCTACATTTCTCTCAAACTTTCCTGATTTTGCTAGTACAATAATTGATATCAATGATGATATTGCTTGTATATTTCATCCTGATGGATTAGCTTTCTTAGATATTTTAACAAATCCTATCAATCCTACACTACTATCTGTATGGTCTACTCCGGATTATGTTAGATCAATAAATATCGAAGATAATATTGCATATCTACTAATTAAGGATATAGGTGTTTACATTGTAGATATTAGCGATATATATTCTCCAGTTTTATTAAGTGTAATTACAACTCATGTAAATCCAGAAATTGTGAGGAATTTAGTTGTTAAAAATAACAAGTTAATAATTTCAGATTTGAATTGGAACGAATTATTAATATATGATATTACTGATTTATACAATCCATCAATAGAAAACACACTTTGCTGGAATTTAAAATCTGTTGATTTTGATGTTTTTGATGATTATATTATAGCAGCAAATAAAAGGTATGGACTATCAATTTTAGATATAAATAATAATACAATTATTGAGAGTTATTTAACTCCGAACTTAAATAATTTTTTAACCAACTACCCCAATCCTTTTAACCCAACCACAAC
>DAOUVH010000094.1 GCA_030667725.1 Candidatus Cloacimonadota bacterium
GAAGCGATATGTTCCAGATTAGCTTGCATTTTTATAACACCCTTTACAAGCACATAAAGTAAATCAGATCTTTCTCCTGCTTGATTGATCTTCTTTGTCATTTGATGTAGTAATTTATCGGAGAATATATTCTTTGAGATAACCTTGAGAATTATCTTATAGGCTTCCAATCTAACATCTATCATATATTTCGTTTTCTATATAATGCCTTTATTGCAGCTTTAGTAATCTCTTCTGAAGTAGAAAAATCATTTTCTATTATCAATTTGGAAATTACTTTCCTAATGTCATATCGTTTATATCCCAAAGTAAGAAGAGCTGTTTCTGCATCTTGAATTATTTCCGTATCTGCACCAGGATAATCTCTATCAATAGATATTGAAGAAATATCACCAACTTTATCTTTTAATTCAATAATGAGACGTTCGGCAGATTTCTTCCCAATACCGTGTATTGAGGATATCAGACTTACATCACCTATCTGAACAGCACGGATAAGATCAGCAACAGAAAGTCCGGAAAGAACTGATAAAGCTAATTTAGGTCCAACTTTAGAAATATTGATCAATTGTCTAAAGAGTAATTTTTCTTCATCCGTATAAAAGCCAAATAGTCTTACGCCATCTGATTCATTAAATGAGTAGTGTACAAGAATTTTCACTTCTTTTTCGATTTCTGGTAATTTGTCGTATGTGCTCAGTGGAACGAATATTTCATATCCAACACCATTACAATCAACTACAATTGTGGTGAGACATTTCTCTGACAAAACTCCTTTAAGATAAGAATACATATTTGCCCTCTTTTCCAAATTCCATCAATTACATATAGAAATATTAGACAATAATGTCTATATTTATTTAGTATTTAAATTTATTTTTGTTGAATTGGCAAAGTGCAATTGCCAGAGCATCAGATGCATCTTCTGTTTTTGGTTTGGTACTCAAATTTAAAATTTTCTGCACCATATATTCAACTTGTTCTTTTGATGCATTGCCATTTCCAACAACAGATTTTTTTACTTCCCTGGGGGAATATTCTGTAATCTCAATATTATGTTGAGCCAAAGCTAATATGATCACACCTCTGGCATGTCCTAATGTAAATGCTGATTTAATATTTTTTCCGTAAAAGATAGTCTCAACAACTGCAATATCTGGTTTGTATTCTGCTATGATTTTGTCCATTCCGGAATGTATCTGAACTAATCTTTCTGATAATTGTAATTTTGAATTGATTTCAATTGTATCACATCCGGCAGCTATTATCTTACGCTTTTCAACTTGCAGGATTCCATAACCTACATTATGACTACCAGGGTCTATTCCAAGAATTATCAATCTTCTGATAACCTTTCAAATACTTCATCTGAGATCTCGAAGTTTGCATACACTTTCTGCACATCATCGCAATCTTCCAGATAATCAATTAACTTAAGCAATTTTTCTGCTACCTCATCAGCCTTAATTGTGTTTTTAGGAATTCTTGTGAGTTCAACTTTTTCAATATTGTAACCGGATTCTTCTAGTTTTTTATGAACGCTGTGGAGGTCAGTGAAAGCAGTATAAATAAGGAAGTTCCCTTCCTCAACTATAAAATCTTCTGCACCTGCATCAAGCGAAGCCATCATGACTTCATCTTCATCAAGATCATTTTCAGGGATAATAATCAGACCTTTCTGTTCAAACATCCAGGAAACTGATCCGTTTTCTGCAAGATTACCACCATATTTAGAGAAAATATGCCTAACATCTGCAACTGTTCGTTGTTTGTTATCTGTAAGAGTTTCCACGATAATCGCTACCCCATTTTGTCCATATCCTTCATAAGTAAAATGGTCATAGTGAACACCTTCCAATTCACCTGTCCCTCTTTTAATTGCCCTTTCGATATTTGAATTGGGCATATTTGCACCTTTTGCACTAGAGACGGCTAATCGTAAACGTGGATTCATCTCGATATCACCACCACCTTCTTTTGAAGCAACGATGATCTCTTTTACCAATTTAGTAAACATTTTACCGCGTTTAGCATCCGCAGTACCTTTCTTATGTTTAATAGAACTCCATTTACTATGCCCGGACATATCGTCATAACCTCCAAATAAAAAAGACCTGCTAAGAAATTTCCAGCAGGTCTTATTGATTTTTAATCTTCTTTATTTGCTTCAGCAATCACCTTAGTGGCAATCTCACCTGGAACTTTTTCATAATATGAGAATACTTGTGTAAACTTTCCACGACCCTGAGTTAGGGATTTGAGTGCAGGATAATAACCCAATAATTCTGATAAAGGCATTTCAGCATTTAGAAACTGCTTTTTACCTTGCTTTTCCATACCGAGTATCTTCCCTCTTCTAGTAGAAATATCACCCATAACATCACCCATATATTCATCAGGAATAATAATTTGAACTTTGTGAACCGGTTCAAGAAGAATTGGATTTGCAATTTCAAATGCCTTTTTCAGTGCATTCCATGAAGCAATTTTAAAAGCCATTTCAGATGAGTCAACATCATGGTAACCGCCATCATATACATCCACACAAAGATCGACGATTTGATTTCCGGAAATTATGCCTTTCCCGATAACTTCAACTAGCCCCTTCTCTATAGCTGGAATGAATTTAGTGGGAATTCTACCACCGACAACAGAATTAACAAACTCAAAGCCGCTGCCGCGTGGAAGTGGTTTCACTCTAAGATATACTTCACCATACTGACCTTTTCCACCTGATTGCTTCTTATGTTTATAATGTACATCAGCTGTTCCTGATAATGTTTCTTTATATGGAACTGAAGGTGTTTTCAGATTTGCATCGATCTTATATCTGGATTTAAGTCTTTTTTGAAGAAGTGTGATCTGCTGTTCACCAATACATGAGATGATGTTCTCTGCAGTTTCTTGGTTCATTTCAAGATTTAGTGTATGATCTTCATCCATTAATTTAGCTAAAGCAGCACCAATTTTATCTTCATCGTGCTGATTGGCTGCTTTTATACTCTGCCAATAAACAGGTGTTGGAAGTTTGATCTCACGGAATTTAAGTTTAGAATTTGTTTTAACGATTGAATCAAAACCACGGGCAACTTTCATTTTAACTAAACCACCAATATCTCCGGCTTTTAATTCATCTGTATCTTTCCTGCTCTTACCATTAACATAATACATTGAACCAATTCTATCTTTGCTGTCCTTCTCCGGTATATACACATCTAATCCACTTGTCATTTTACCTGAGAAAACCCTAACATAAGAAATATCGCCAACATTCGGATCGGAGAATGATTTGAATACGTATGCAAAAAGATCCCCGCTTTCGCTAAGCTTAATTATCTTTTCTTCTTTATTTTCGATAGCATGAATTTCGTTTCTGTCAGCTGGAGAGGGTAAATACTCCACAATAGCGTCCATCAGGTCATTCACTCCAATATCATGAGTTGCTGAAGTTGCAAAAGCAGGCATTAATTTTCCCTGAATGATTGCATTCTTTAAACCAGCAGTCATCTCTTCTTTTGTAAGTTCTCCAACCTCAAAATATTTCTCAAGAAGTGCATCATTGCTCTCAGCAACAGCTTCCATTAATTCCATTTTGCTTTCTTCAACTTGAGCAGCCATATCCGCAGGAATATCGATCTCTTCTCCATTTTTAAATGCTATACCTTTTGCAATATCAATTACGCCTTCAAATTTATGTTCACTTCCAATTGGAATAAGAATAGGTGTTGGGTTAAAATCAGAATTTTCTCTGATCCTTTCAATTGCTTTGTTAAAATCTGCACCTTCATTATCTATTCTATTAATAATGAATCCTTTCACTACGGGTCTGTCTGTAAGCAGTTCTATTGATTTTTCAAGGCTTACGTCAAATTCTGAAGCTCCATTAACTACAAATAAAATTGTTTCCACAGCGATTGAAGCAGATATCTGCTCTGAACTAAAATCTACAAGACCTGGTGCATCCAAAATATTGATTTTATTTTTCTTCCACATAAGATTTGCAATACCCAGAGAAACTGAAGATTTTCTTTCAATTTCTTCAAGATTGAAATCCATAATAGTAGTGCCATCTTCGATCTTACCGATCCTGGTTGTCGTTTTTGAATTGTATAACATCTGTTCAACTAAACTGGTTTTTCCAGCACCAATCGCTCCGACAAGGGCGATATTCCTAATGGTTTCCATTTATCCTCCGCATTATATTATATATTTAATATTATTTTTATATTAAACTTTTTTAACTATTCAAAAGAAAATTACTACTGTTTCTTGTCAACTCTCTACTTTAAAATAATCAATTTACCAATTTTCTCAGTAATTTTATTATTTGTTAATTGTTTAGCTTTGATCTTATAGAAATACGTATTGTTGGCAATATCATCTCCATCTGCATCTTTTCCATTCCAATAGACCTGATTATACCCGGCTGGAGAATTCAATTGTTTTATGGTTTTAATTTTCCTACCTGTTAATGTATAAACCGTTATAGTAATATCAGAATCTTCGGTAATTACGAATGTAAAATATCCATCATCATTCATCGGATTTGGATAAAGAAGCATTTGCTCGATGGAAACCTTTCCCGATCTTTTACTAACAAAATTTGTTTCTGCAACAGTAGGATTATTAAAGTTATCAAATACTATAAGCTGAAGTGTATGATTCCCTTCTGAGAGATCATTAAGCTGCCATGAGAGTTCACCTTCCGTAGCTGATCCGGTGTAATACATAAATCCATCTGTTACATTGATCGGTGTTAAAGAACCATCTATTATGAGCAGAATATTGTGACCGGAAGAGCCCAGAATATTAATTCCATTTTCGTCTTCGATATGAGCAATTAATGTTGGATCGGTTGACACAAAATCACCAGCAATAAAGCTTGGAGAATCCAAGAAAAGCTGAACCTGTGGTGAGCCTGTACTTGGTGCAGAGACCGGAATGCTGCTAAGCTTCATTGGCAGATAGCAATTAAGGAAATCTGTAGATGTACTATTATCGTAAACATAATTCAATATCCTGCCTTCATCCCCGGAGTGGACATCTTCCGGAACAATAAACTGTGCTGCATACTCACCATTATTAATGTCAATATTTCCAAAATAAAACGTATGACCATTACTGGTGTAATCCACTTCATAATGGAGATTTTGCCATTGACCAAATATAAATGCAAGAAGATCATTTTCATAGAATTTATTATATTTTGATTCATAGATACGGGTTTCACCGATCTCATTTATCAAGTTTTCATAATTACCGCTGAAATCAACTGTTTGCCTTGCTTGAACACTATCCGGAATTCCCTCAATACTGCCAATTGTTAAGGGAGGAAGAACATTAAGAATGGGATCACCCAGAATATTAAAATACTGACTATTGGTCAAACTGGCTAATGAATATAGTTTTGCATCTCTTAAAGCGTTTCCAATATCCATTCTTTCATCAAGTATATTCCTTAAAACATGTTGCATTAATAA
>DAOUVH010000070.1 GCA_030667725.1 Candidatus Cloacimonadota bacterium
AGTGCTCTACGCAGTCCAATTTCAGATTTTCGGCGATTGGTATTATACCAGATCACTCCAAAAAGACCGAGTGCTACATTTATCACCAGGAATCCGCAAACCACAATTAGAATTACAGGAAAGATTAGCGTTTGGAGAGTAGCTGATTTTTTCAACAATTCCAATGTATTCATTTTTATCTGCCAGTCCTTGGCTATATTGGACAGATTTTTGGTAAGGGTTTCTTCAAATTGAAAAGGTGTTCCTGGCTTCATTTTAAGAAGGATCCTGCTTCCCATTGCTTCGCTGCCAAAACGGGATAGTTCATGTTCCAAATTTAAAGAAATTCTCCTGAAGGATATGGTGCTGGAACCTGAAAACTGTCCTGCATTGCGGAATTCATCAATTACTCCGATTATTATATATTCTGTTTCATCTCTATGTAAAACTTTCCCTAATGCTATATCATTCCCAAAAATTTCTTCTTTTGCATATTCATTTATGATCAGCGGATTTTTACTGGAAGCATTGTCAGATTCATTAAACCAACGTCCTTCTAATATTTCAACTCCCATCACATCTGCAAAATCATCACTCGCATACCTGATATTACATCTTATCTCTCTACCATTGTATTCGTAATTTGTCATATTCATAACAGCAGGTGTAAATATAAAAGATTCCGAATAAGCAAAACCCTCAATTTCCGAAAAACTCCTGAAAGCATTTTCAAACTGGAGTAATGTTTCCTTTATTTCCTCTTGAGAGCTGTCTTTCCAATCCATGGTAATATACCAGACATCTTTATAGGAAAAACCCAGCGGTTTAAGATAGTTACTGATATTATAGATCACTGTAGTTAAAACCAGGAACAAAACTATGAATGACACAAAAACGCCGAGTGATGTCATAAAATTCGTTCGTTTTTTATTCCAGATTAGTCTGAAGAAATGCTTTATCATCTTTGTCCTCCTTGAATAGCTTCTGCAGGCTGCAACTTAGACATCTTAAAAGCAGGATAAACACCGGAAAGAAGTCCAAAGAAAACTGCGAATATCATACTGTAGAAGAATATTCTGAAATTTAACCCCAGATGTGTATCAGGAATTATACCGCTCTGATTAATTATACCGAGTATTATTGCTGCCATAACCAGGCTGATAAGACCTCCGATCACTGTAATTATTATGTTCTCAATAATAAATTGACCTACCAGTGTTAGGGAAGATGCTCCAAATGATTTCCTAATGCCGATCTCAGAAGAACGTTCAATGATCCTGCTCACATTGATATTAACCAGGTTTATGGTGGGAAGCAGCATGAAGAGGGTCATCAGAACAAAAAGGATAGTCATGAAGGGAGCCAGATTTCCTTCTTCCCTGCGAAATATCTGCCTGGCAAATGCCTCACCATAACTCGTTGTATTGGTAAGAATCCATTCATATTTGCCTTCCGGAAATTCAATTTTCTCCAGATGTTTCTGGAATTCAGCTTTGATCTTGGGAAAATCTTTCTTGCTGTGAGCCAGAACCATGGCAAACCAGCCGGGAAAATTGCCTGTTATGGTAATTTTGTTAAGGTCTTCCTTGGTATGTCCCATTGGTACCCAAATATCGGAATAGGGCATTATCCGCAGGATAGAAACATTTTCTACAACACCGATAACGCGGTAGGTTCTTCCATCTGCTTCGATATATTTTCCAACCGCAAGTTCACCGTCAAAATACTGATCTTTAGTTTTTTCGTTAATTACAGCAACATTTGCAATGTTATCCACATCGTCCCTGCTGAAAGGTTTACCTTCGGAGAAATTGAAATCCAGGATATCCCAGAATTCGCTGTCAGTGTATTTAATCCCAAGTTTCAACTTCTTTTTGTCTTTGTAAACAACTATGGGATTATAAAATGAAGCAAGGGAAATCTGTTCTGGTGTTTTCAATGATTTAACATATTTATTCAAAAAATAAGGACTGAAAAGTGGTCCTGAAGATGTTCCTCCACTTTTTGATCTTAACATTCCCATGGTAACCGACAGGGTTCTACCCAGTTTTTTCTCGGGATAATGCGGACCAAATGTATGGTCCAGTGCTGAAGTAAATAAGACAATAATCAACAAAGTGAAACTGATCCCGAACAAGCTGATAAACGTGAACAACTTGTGTCGTAGCATTACTTTAAATGCGATTTTGATATAGTTTTTAAACATAATTCTTCTCCTTCTTGTTATTCATCGTGCAAGGCTTCTACAGGTTCTATTTCTGCAGCCAATTTGCTGGGATAAAGAGCACAGATCGTTGTTATTCCAGTAATACAAAAAATTGAAATTAAAAGAGAAAATAGGAAAATATCAGTGTGAATTGATGGGATAAAATCCAGGATCTTGAATTGGAAAATAACAAAAATACCAATGAGTATAGCAAAAGTTGTCATAATAAAAGTTTCCCCTAAAATTTGGTACTTAATATTCTTTGCAGAAGCTCCGACTGCCCTTCGCAGACCTATCTCGGAATAACGAGAATTGATATTATACCAGAGAACACCAAATAACCCGAGAACTACATTAATGATTAGAAATATGCCGATAAAACCGAATATAAACATAGGATAAAGATGTTCTTCTTTAATATTCTTGATTCGCAAATCTTCTAATCGTTTTAATGTCGTTTTCATATTCAGATTTGAGGAAACTATCATTCTTAACATCTTTTCTTCAAAACGAATATCCGTTCCGGGTTTCACTTTCAACAGAAGAAAACTTTGACTTTTTCTAACAGGTTTATTGCAAGATATTCTATGGAAAATTGTTTTTTCACAATCTTCGAATTCACCATATTTCCTAAAATATTCTAAAACACCGACAATAACACTTTCATTGTCTTGACCTCCGAAAATTTTCCCAACAGCAAGTTCATCTCCATAAATAAATTCCTTAAGAGCTTTATCAATAACTATCGGAAGTCTTGAACATGATTCGTCATCCTCATTAAACCAGCGTCCTTCCAACATTGTTATTCCCATCAAATCACCAAAATTATCGTCAGCGAAGTATAAATTGCTGTTAAATTTGATATCACCTCCATCATAACTCATTGAAGAATAACCTTCAGTATATGGTATATGAGAGGATTCGCTAATTCTCAAAATTTCTGAAAATTCTCGCAGAAGGTTCTTAATTTGTTCCAACTTTTCCCTTATATTCTCATCGGAATTCTCGAAACGAATCGAAAGCGACCAGACATCAGAATAATCAAAACCCAATGGTTGGAGATATTTATTGATTTTTACGGTAAATGTTTGAATCAGAATAAATAGAATTATGAATGACAGGAATATTTCGATGATCATCAGAATATTCATTTTCTTGCGATTCCAGATGAGTTTGAAGAGGTGATAAATATTACTCATTATTAGCTCCTTTTAAAGCATCGACAGGATTTAATCGTGACATTCTGAATGCTGGTAATACTCCCGACATCATACTGAAGACTATGCAGACCATCAAAGCATAAATAAAAATCCTAAAATTTATTCGGAGTATAGTATAAGGAATAAATCCGCTTGTATTTAGGATTGAAATGATGATAACGGAAAAAATCAATCCAATAATTCCGCCGATAAAAGTAAGGATAAGATTCTCAATAATAAATTGCCAGACTAACAAATATATCGGAGCTCCAAAAGATTTCCTAACACCGATTTCTGAATATCTTTCCATTATTCTACTCAAATTAATATTTACGAGATTCAATGCCGGAAGGAGCATAAACAGTATCATCAGACTAATTATGAAGATAATTAGAACTGAAATATCTGTTCCTTCTGTTTTGAAAAAACTCCAGATTAGTGCTTCTGCTTTAGTTTCGATTCTTCCTTTTGCTCTTTCAAATTGTTGATTTTGAAATTCTACTTGCTCGAGATGTTTTTGGAATTCAGCTTTAATTTTTTTCAAATCTTTCTTTGAATGAGCAAGCAACATTGCACTGAAATCTCCATTAAGAGAATATTCAGATAGGTGATTTATTTTGAATAAAGCTGTAATCGGAATCCAAATATCGGAATAAGTATTTTTTTGTATTATTGATACATTTTCCACAACTCCGCAAATCCTGTAAGCTTTCCAATCAACCTCAATATATTTTCCTACAACTTTTTCATTTCCAAAATACTTTAAAGCCGTGGATTTATTAATGACGACTACACGATTCATGTTGTCGAAATCTTCTTGTGTAAATGGCTTGCCATCAATAAATTTGAAATCAAGGATTCCCCAAAATTCGCTATCGACACATTTTAAATTCATTTTTATCTTCATTCCGTCTTTATATGAAACTACAGGATAATTTTCTGAAAAAATAGATATTCGTTTTGGAGTTACAAGACTTTTCACATATTTATTTAAAAAATAATAGCTCGCTGTTCCTGCCAAAGTCATTTCCGGAGCTGAAAACTCCAAATAGGGAATAGTTAAAATCCTTTCGTGTTTTAATTCAGGCGCTTTTGTTCCTGTATAAAGTTCTAGAAATGCGGCTGTTAAAATCAAAATCATCAATGTAAAACTGATTCCGAAAAGACTGACAAAAGTAAAGAATTTGTGTCTTAATAATACTTTAAATGCTAATTTAATATAGTTTTTTAACATAAAATCTCCATTGGAGAAAGACTGGAAAAATGGAAAACCGGAAAAATGGAGAATGGAAAAGGTGATTTTTCGCTGTTCAACTTTTTCTCCATTTTTCCCTTCAACTCACCTGACCACCATCGAACAAGCGAACGATTCGATTTGATTGTTTAGCCAGATGCTCATCGTGCGTAACCATAACGATCGTAGTTTTTTCTTCTTTATTCAATCTCATTAAAATATCCATAATTTCTGCACCCATCACACTATCCAGGTTACCTGTCGGTTCATCTGCAAGGATGATCTCCGGGTTACCCACGATCGCTCTGGCTATTGCAACCCGCTGGCACTGTCCACCGGAAAGCTGACGTGGAAAGTGTTTTGTACGGGCGTTTAGACCCACTTTTCCCAATACTTCCAATGCTCTTTTACGCCGCTCTTTACCGGACATCCTTCTATATAAAAGAGGGATTTCTACATTATCAACCACAGATAGATCATTGATAAGATGAAAGCTCTGAAAAACAAAGCCTATTTTCCTGTTGCGAAGTTTTGCCAACTTGATATCGCCAAATTTGCCTACCGGATCATTGTCTATCGCTACATTTCCGTTCGTGGGATTATCTAAAAGTCCCATAATGTTGAGCAGGGTACTCTTACCACAGCCGGAAGGTCCCATAACCGCCATGAATTCACCTTTCTTAATTTCCAGGTTGATATTTTTCAAAGCGGTCGTTTCCACTCTCTCGGTTCGATATACTTTGTCAACGTTGTGTAATTTAATCATCATTTACTCCTATTTTAATTTCTTTAATGCTTTTTTATAATCTTTATTTTGGGGATTCAATTCAATCGCTTCTTCGTACTCAATTTTTGCTAGTTCTATTTTTCCCTGTTTTTCATAAATCATTCCCAGTCTCCAATGAGCAGCATCTAATGGGGGATTATCTTTCCCGGGTTCGTGCTGCAGATATATCCTCAAACATTCTGCTCCGCGTTCTAAATTTTTACCGGAAAAAACTGCTGTTCTGCCAATTTGGTATAAGGA
The DNA here is from genome assembly GCA_030667725.1 of Candidatus Cloacimonadota bacterium. The sequence continues at coordinate 5,646 of DAOUVH010000070.1, forward strand.
ATTCACAGCTGTAGAATCAATTGCAATAACCGTTTCGAATGTTTCTAATGCTTTTTGGAAATCTTCTTTTTGTTGGTAGATCATCCCCAGATAATGATGTATCTCTAAGTCTGTGGAATATTGACTAATATACTCGTTACACTTATGTATTGCCTGCTCGTAATCTTCATCGAACATTAGGAATTCAATTGAGATTTTCTTTCCTTCTCGGGGATCTCTGATCTTAATTTCTTCTAGTTGTTCCAACGCTTTTTTCTTGTTACCACCTGCAATCTTGGGTGGGTAATAATAACTTTCAGCCAAAAATACTCTGG
>DAOUVH010000152.1 GCA_030667725.1 Candidatus Cloacimonadota bacterium
AACTCTTGTTTTAGCTTCTATTGTGGAACGTGAAGCAAGATTCAGAGATGAGCAAACAACAATAGCTAGTGTCTATTTAAATCGCATTAAATATAACTATAAGCTTCAAGCAGATCCGACTGTTGCGTATGCCCTTGAACAACAGGGGAAAATTCGAAAGAAAATTTATTATCGCGATCTTACGATAGACTCGCCTTATAACACTTATAAATATTTCGGGTTACCACCAACCCCAATTTGTAGTCCGGCTATCAGTTCAATACAAGCTGTTCTCGAGCCTGCTGAAACGGATTATTTCTTCTTCTTTGCAAAAGGGAGCGGAAGGCATGAATTTAATCAAACTTATCAACAGCATATAAATCAACAAAATATTTTGAACAAATAATCGGTACCATATACTGCCATACTTGGTAATCTCATCATATTTTTCTTGACGAGGTTATTGCGAACTTCGATTTTCTGTGCAGGAGAATAAATGAAAATAATTTTTTTAATATTTTTAATATTATTTAATTCTTTTTTATTAGCTGCAGAATATCAGATAAATCTAAATTGGGATGAATTTGAAGGTGAATGCAATGGCTTCATCAGTGGATCAATTGGAGAAGAGCATGCTTTCTTAATAGGTGCTGGTGCAGCAGAAGCTTTAGATGGTAAATTGATATCTGTTGGTGAGGGAATGTCTTTAGAAGCTCAACAGGTATTCAAAATATATGGTAATGACGGTTTTTTTACATTCTGGATAAAAGACAAATTTGCCGATGACGATATGAATAATGATCCTACCTTAATAAGTATGAGTAAACCAATGATCTCGGTGTTTAAAGATGGTGAACTGATTGATCTTATCAAGGTTCCGCAAGGTTCTGGATTGGCCTGCAAAATATTCACACTTGATGCTTCAAATGGGAAAGTTGATCGCGAAATCAAATATTATCCGAAATCAAGAATAATTGTTGGAAGGATAGTGGATGCTGTTACCGGTGATCTGCTTAGTGATACAAAAGTGAGTATTACAGATTATATGAAACAAATCCGTTCCATTGAAACTGACGAAACAGGCATATTCATAGATGAAGTAGAAATTGGACAGTACAAACTTGATATTTCCAAAGAAGGATACATCAGTACATTTGCCAATGTGCGGATGGGAGCGGATGAAACACCAAGAGAGATCGTATGTGCACTCTCTCCCGAGATCAAAGAATTCAGAATTGTTCTTACCTGGGGAAGCAAACCGAGAGATCTGGATGCTCATCTTTTCGGACCTAATCCGGAAGGAGGTGACTTTCATATATGGTATAGGAATAAAATCCTGATCGACGGAAAAGATTTTATAGATAGAGATGATATGGACAAGTATGGACCAGAAACAGTAACCATATATAAACCTGCAGTTGGCAATTATAGATATTCCGTACACGATTACACAAATAAAAATAGTAAGCGAAGTAAACAACTATCGCGAAGTAATTCTCAGGTTTTTGTATATGGTCAAAATAAATTACTTGCCAGTTTTGAAGTTCCAAATAATTTTCGGGGCAATTGTTGGCATGTTTTCGAAATTAATGAAAAACATGCGATCATTCCTATAAATGAAATTGAATATGTGAAGGATGCAATGAGCATTCATTAAAAGAATACAAAAAAATAAAGGAGGGAATATGAAATTGTTTAAAATTTTGGCAGTAATAGTTGTTGTAATGCTTCTTTTAACTGCTTGTGGAAGAGGAGGGAAAGGCGTTAAAAAACTTTACTATCCGGAATGGTGGCAAGATCAAGATAACGCTGAATACGTTCAAACTTATGGAATGGCTACTAAAGTTTCACAAAATTCATCTTACGATGCCGCTTATGCAAATGCAATGCTGCAAGCAGCACAATACGTTGAAACTTATGTAAAAGGTATGGTGAAGAACTATGAAGAAGAGGCTGGTGTGAATAATCCACAGGTTCTTGCTCTTACCAGTAAAGTTGTAAAAGCTGTTGCTAAAGCGAAATTTGCCAATGTAATGGTAACAAAACAGGAAACAATAATAAGTGATGATAATCGTTTTCAAACCTTTGTTCGGGTAAGTGTTCCTAAAGAAGCAGTTAATAAAAATCTTATGAACCAGATCAAAAATGAAGAAGCTCTGTACAATCAATTCAAAGCTTCCCAAGCTTTTGGAGAACTGGAAAATGAGATGGAAACTTACGACGAGTAGAACTTGTTAAAACTATAAAAGCGTCCGAAAACTCGGACGCTTTTATTTTCAAATTAATTTCTTAGGAATATTCTACAAATCCAATTTATCTCTTTCTAATATTTGATAAAACTCCGGTGCTTTTACTTTTGAGACATTACTCTTGGGAACTTCAGTAATTTTTACTTTATTAAAATATCCGTAAAGTTCGTATTCAATTACATCATTATCTACTATCATTGAGCTTGCTTTGGCTATCTTTCCATTGATCTTCACCAGTTTTTTATCACAGGCATTTTTGGCTATACTTCTGGTTTTAACCAGGCATAATTTGTTTAATAATTTATCTACACGCATAAAGCTCCTTGCTGATCCGATGTTTTTCGTTCTCCCCTCTATTTGTTAAAGAGAGGGGTCGGGGGTGAGTTCCTTATTTTATTTTCAAACTCTTAAAATATTCCGATTCTCTGATGCCGGTATAACTGAACAGAGCAAAACCCTTAAAATTCTTTTTATTCACCAGCTTCATTTTCTCATTTATCTTATAAGCCGGATATTTATAGGCAGTGCTCCAGCAGCGCAATCCTACTACGATCTTTTCATTTAAACCGTAATTGGAAAGAAAGGTAAGATGCTTTTCAATAGTGGATGTTGAAGTAGAGTACTCCATTAAATATGCTCTATCCAAATATCCCTCCTGCAGCCATTTGATCCAGTTTTGAGAGTATCTTTCCGCTTCATCCAGATTGGAAATTACTGCGGCAGTAACCTGAACATCAGGAGATATTTTCTTTATATTGGAATAGATATCTTTCATGAAATTTGTAATCTGATCTTCTTTCCATTGCTTCCAGGCATCAGCATCTTGGAATTTTACATCTTTTTTATAAGCTTCCAGAGCAAGTTCAGAAAAGCCATAATGAGAGTCAGGGTAACGAATGTAATCAAGATGAATTCCATCAACTTTATAATTTGTTACCAGATCAAGAATAACATTTTTTGTATATTCCTGAATCTGTGGGATGCCCGGATCGAGATACGCTCCCATATAACTTTGATAATCCATTTTATCTTGTGAAAAATCACAAGTTACCCATTCTGGTTTTGTAAAATAAACATGCTCAGGATGCAGATTCTCAAGTTTATGCCCTGTAATTACAAAAGTTGTAAACCAGGCGTGGATCTCTAATTCAGGATTAATATTGGTGATTAAAATATAATCCAACGGATCAAAAAGGGAATCATTTATTGCATGATATTGCTTCTCAATATTTTCATAGAAATTTGATACTTTGTTTGGTGTATAAGCTGCATCACCACGATACCTAATTTGAACCAGAAGCTGATTTATATTATTTTTATTCAGATCATCAATTACATTATCCGCTTTTTCAGGTGTAGTTATTTCCCAGATGGGAACCCACATTGCGCGGATTTCCGCATTCAATGAAATGCTAATTAATACAATAAGAATAATAATTATTTGTTTCATGCTTTTTTCTTTTTGGCTATTGAAACATTTTTCAGTTTTTCAACAATTTCTGCCAAACATTTACCATCAGATAATATCAATTGTAATTTATCGGAAATATTAATATCATTAATGGAATGCAGTATTTTTTTCTCTTTCCTAATCAAGCTGTAACCACGCTTTAATGCTTCTTGTGGAGAGAGTTCTCTCAGTTCATTAAACAGGATTTCCAATTTACTTCGCTTTGTTTGTAATATGTCATGAGTAGCGATGTTAAATTTCATCAAAGTTCTTTCCAATCTGGCTTGGAGATCTTTTAGAATATTTTGAGGATGCTGTCGATTCAGAGCATTTTCCAGTTCCTGTATTTCAAGTTTTTTGGAAGTGAAATAATGCTGGGTGGTATAACGCAAGCTACTGAATAAATTATTAATTCTTTCTGAAAGCTCTCTTCTGTCCGGCACAGCAAGTTCGGCTGCCGCCGATGGAGTAGGAGCTCTGAGGTCAGCTACAAAATCACAGATCGTAAAATCAATTTCATGACCAACAGCCGAGATA
>DAOUVH010000126.1 GCA_030667725.1 Candidatus Cloacimonadota bacterium
TCTTCATACGAGAATACAGGACCATCTATACATACATATTTTGATCCGATACCACATCTTCCGCATTTACCAATACCACATTTCATTCGTCTTTCTAACGAAGTGTAAATTTTATCATGTGAAAAACCTATTTCCAATAGAACCGGAAGTGTGAATTTAATCATTATTGGAGGTCCGCAAACTATGCACCACGAAGTTGGATCTGGCTTAACATCTTTAGTGATCGCAGGCACAAATCCACAGAGTTTATCCCATCCTTTAACAGGTTTATCTACAGTAAGATGAAGAATGATATCATCTCTTTTGTCCCATTCTTTAAGCTCTTCTTTATATATGAAAAGATCGGGATGTCTGGCACCATAGATCACAGTGATCTTACCATAATCATCTCTATTTTCTAGCATATAAACTATCATGGAACGTAATGTTGTGAAAGCAAATCCACCACCTACTATTACAACATCCTGTCCTTTTAGTTTTTCAAGCGGATACCAGTTTCCCATCGGTCCGCGAATTCCAACAATATCACCTTCTTCTAAATAGTGAATTTCGTTAGTTACACTGCCGGTACGGCTTACAGTAAATTTTAATATTCCTTCCTCAGTTGGTGAAGATGCAATTCCAAAAGGTGATTCACCTTTTCCTAAAATAGAAAATTCACAAAATTGACCCGGCATATACTTGAATTTATTTTTATCTTCTTCATTCACAAAAGTGAGATCATATGTCCGTAAAGATCTATCCGGATTATCTATCACGATCTTTTCCACTTTCATTGGAATTGGGATATAAGTATTATCACAATTACACATTAATTTTCCTCGTTCTTACTTAATTTGTAATCTAAAATTTGTTTGATAACTTCTCTGATATCTAAATTCACAGGGCAAACTTGAACACAGCGTCCACAGCCGGTGCAAAGATATTGTTCATAGTTATCCATAAAATAGTTGTATTTATGCATAATTCTCTGGCGAACACGTTGAACAGATAATCCACGTGGATTATGACCGGATGCCTCTCTTGTAAATATTTGGAACATACACGAATCCCAAAGTCTGATCCGTTGCCCCTTTTTGCCTTTTCCTTCATCTGAAACATCAAAACAGTGACAGGTGGGACAAACAAAAGTACAGGCTCCACAATTTATGCATTTTGCACTGATCTCTTCCCAGATCGGCTCATCCCAAATTTTATTCATTTTCGCATAAAGCGGTTTAATATCTACAACATCCGGCAAATATGATTCTGCGGTTTCCTTCAGTTTAGCAATTTTATTCAAATCAGCCTTAGTTGTTGCTTCTCCAGCTTTGTATTTTAATAAAAATGCTTTGCCTTTATCGCTAATTCCTTCCAGGATAAAATAATCACCAGTATCTACTACAAAAACATCGGCTCCTTTCTTAGCAAAAGGATTACCGTCAAACCAGTTGCAGAAACAGGTAGAAAGTGGTTCATTACAGGCTTGGTTGAAAATGAGACAATTATCATACTTCATTTTCCAATAAGGATCTTTATACATGTCCTTATCCGGCATTTGATGCGCATCTCCAAATACTTTATCTAACATCATCAAGCTACTGGCATCACAATTTCGCATTCCCCAAACTGCAATCGGTTTTTCATTTCTTTTCGGTACTTTCAGTCCATCCTCAGTATATTGGAACATCACTTCCGATTGTGGAAAGAAAACATTCTTGGGCGAAAGATGCGTATTGGTTATATCGTGTCTGATCTCAGAAGCTGAGATGATTTTTTTAAATGCAGTCTTTTTACCAACATCTGCAGGACCATAAACATCATAATCCTTAATTAGATATTCGATGAATTCATTTAATTCGGTTTTCTTTATTTTTAACATAATTAGCCCATAATAAAATCTTGCTTTTCATGCTCACAATAGCTTGCCATTGCAGGTTTTTCATTAATGTCAGTTCCTGCTGTATAATCAAATCTATCTTTGATCTCTTTTTCCACTTTCTTGCTCATAATCCGCAGATCGAGATCAACAGGGCAAGCAGATACACAAGCCCCACAATCTACACAGCGACCTGCAACATGTAAATTTCTAATAAGATGAAAGATTATGGAATCGGTAACTTCAGGTGTTTTACCTATCCATTGCGGATCGTTCTGATCTACAAAACACTCCGGACAATAACAGGATGGACAAGCATTACGGCAGGCATAACAGCGAATACATTTAGAATATTCTTCCTGAATATATGCCCAACGTTCTTCTGCTGATTTTTCTCCAAAATCATCAATCACTTTATATGCATCAGGAACATTCACCTCTTTCCTGGGAGTTCCGATAAAGTAGTCATGTTCAGGAGCATCGGGATATTGGCAGGTCAGACAGGAATCGCAAAGTACATCTAATATAGAATGAGTTTGTTCAAAGTTCCTACCTTTTATAATTATTTTTTCACCATTTTTTTGAAAATCCAGGATATCTTTACCTTCTACTAATTGAGATAACTTCTTCTTCTCAAATACTCCATTGCAGGGAACACCAATGAGAACAACATTTTCTCTTTTGATCTGATTCTCAACTTTATAGAGCACAACCGAACGCGAATCGCATCCCTTTACAACAATTCCGATTTTTTTATGATCTTTAGAAATTCTTCGTTTATCTTTAGTGAGATAAGTAGTAAGATTGTTTCGGCAAGTTTCATCAAAAATCAACTTTTCTGCATCTTCTTCTGTTGCAACAAAAATAGGTGTTGCGGAAAATGGAAGTGAACCTCTACCCCATCCAATTACTACATCAACTTCTTTATTTTTAATAATTTCTTTAACTTTATCTACTAATTGCTGCATTATTTTGCTCCCTTCACCAAGCGTTTGGCAGGACCAATAGCTTTAACTTCATCTGTGATCTTTGTGATGATATCGGCAAAGCGTTCTCCTTCACCAGCCGAAATCCATGAAAACTGGATTCTTTCCGGTTCGATACCTATATACTCTAATAATGGTTTGATAGTTGCATAACGACGTCTTGCTATATAATTACCTGACAGGTAATGGCAATCGCCAGGATGTCAGCCGCTTACTAAAATTCCGTCAAATCCGCTTTGCAATGATTTCATAATAAACAGCGGATCTACACGACCAGAACAGGGAATTCGAATTACACGAACATTTGGTGGATATTGCATACGCGATACACCTGCTAAGTCTGCTCCTGCATAGGAACACCAATTACACAAAATAGCCAGAATCTTTGGCTGCCATTCTTTCATTTTATCCTCTTTCATAATATTAATTTTCTAAAAAATTCACCATATCTAAAGCATCAAAGGCTGAGAAAAGCTGTTCATTGCTGAATCCACGCAAATCGAGTGCTGCACATCTACAGGATGCAACACAAGCTCCACAACCTTTGCAAAGTGCTTCATTAACAATTGCGATCTCTTTCTCAAGATCAACTTCAATGGCGTTATAAGCACAGATCTGTTCACAATATCCACAACCTGTACAGCGACTGTCATTCACTTCACATATTGTTCCTTCTGCTAAGATCGCTTTCTTATTTAGGAAAGTAAGAGCGCGGCTGGCAGCAGCTTTAGCTTGAGTCATACTTTCATCCATATCCTTGGGAGTGTGAGCCAGCCCTGCTACAAATACACCATCTGTAGCAAAATCTACAGGACGAAGTTTTACATGAGCTTCCAGGAACATTCCATCAGTATTTAGAGAAACTTTCAGCATTCTGCCCAGATCGATATTTTCTTTTTTAGCATCAATCGCTGTGGCAAGAACCAGCAGATCTGCTTTCACTTCAATTTCCTTATCAATGATCGGATCAAAAACCGTTACATTCACCTGACTGTCATGATTCCATTCCTCTACCAAAGATACTTCCGGTTTTTTATCCAGATCGTAATGTACGAACATCGTTCCCAGATCGCGTAATTCGGTATAATATTTTTCTCTGAATCCATAAGTTCTAATATCACGGTAAGCAACATATATATTAATGTTTGGAAATCTCTTTTTAAAAGTAAGAGCATTCTTCACAGCTTTTGTGCAGCATACACGGCTGCAATACATTTTATTTTCCTCACGGGAACCTACGCATTGGATCATTACTATATTCTTCATTTTTTGTTTGGGAAATTGCTGGGTGTACAGCATCTCTTCAAATTCCACTTGAGTAATGATGCGGGAACTTTTTCCATAAAGATATTCTTTGGTTTTATGTTCTTCTGCGCCTGTGGCAATGATGACGATTCCATGTTCCAAAGTTTGTTCATCTTTTTCAGTTTTTAATGTTGTTACAAAATTACCTACATAACCATCTATCTTCTCAATCTTTGTGCTCTTAAAAAGATGGATCAATTTATTATTGGAAACATTCTTGATCTTCTCTGCCAATAATTCTTGCGGATCTTTATCAAATGCAAAATATATATTTCTTAGATTTCCACCCAATTCAGCTTCTTTTTCTACCAGGAAGACTTCGTGCCCAGCATCTGCCAGAGCTTCGGCAGCTGTCATACCCGCTAGACCGGCACCGATAACCAGAGCTTTTGGGTTGATCTCGATAGGAAGTCTTTCCAATGGCGCAAGTTCACGTGCTTTGGCTACTCCCATATTCATCAGATCTTTTGATTTTTCCGTTGCTAATTCCGGTTCGTTCATATGAGCCCATGAACATTGATCCCTAATATTTGCCATTTCAAAAAGATAGGGATTTAAACCAGCTTCACTTACCATTTCACGGAAAAGCGGTTCGTGAGTACGAGGAGTACAGGCAGCAATAACAATCCGGTTCAAGTCATGTTCTTCAATCCTCTGCTTGATCGTGTTCATGCAATCTTGAGAACA
>DAOUVH010000190.1 GCA_030667725.1 Candidatus Cloacimonadota bacterium
ACCATGATGCGAACCGCTCCCATATATTCGGGCATTTCAAATTCCAATTCGGCAAATCCGTTTTTATCGGTGTAGATCGGACCCTGGAACATGCAAACAGGTTTAAAACGTTTGGTTTCTTCCGGGCTTAACCGTTTCTTTCGTCATTTTTCAAAAGCTAAACCTCCACCGATAGAATATGATTTGAAAATATCCCCTTTATTTGCTCCAATAATATAGCCGTAATTGTCATAAGTTTTCACACCTAATAACTGCTTTTTGTAGAACTCTGCCCAGGCATCGGGAGAAGGATGGTCTGTGAGGCTGAGTAATCCTTCATCAACCACGGCAATCGTAAATTGAGTTTGTTTATGATCCTTGGTTTGAATACTGCAGTTGAATTTTTCATTGGGACGAAGAACTTCCGGAGCGGTAAGAGTGATCTTCTGCTGGGTAGAAGCTTCAAATACATTGAGTGGAATAATGCCATACATTCTTATCGGTCTGTCGTTATCTGTTTGTTCATGTGGTTGGATTATTGAAACCGAGAAGTAAATATTCGGTACCATTTTATCTGTAATTGGAACTTTGATCGTTGTTTTACCACCTTTTCCTTTTTGCCAGTATTCTTCAATTACTTCATCACCTTTTTCCAGTGAAACCAGGATCATGCTGTTCTTCGGTGCATCAAAGCGAATCTTTGCAACATCTCCGGGATTATATTGATCTTTATTGGAATTCAAGCTAATAATGCCGGCATCCTGCATCCCGAGGTTAGGATTGCCCCAATAACTTCCCCAGAAAAATTGTCCAGCAGAATGGCCTTCACCGTCATTTGTTATGTGTGTTACTTCCAAGTAGTAACGTCCATATTCAGTGGGAGTAAACTCGAATTCCACTGGATCTGCTTTGCTTATAAATTTGATTTCTTTTAAGTATTCGGTTTCAGTATCATCCTTGAAATGACGATTTTCATTATCATATTGCCACCACCAGTGGTAACGATTGTGATAAATCCGTATTTTTACTTCCTCACCCACCAACGGTTTGCCTTCAGGATCGAGCAGAATAAATTGGAATTGATTAGCTTTTCCCAATTTCTTCCACCTTTTTTGAGAAGAGTTCACACCTACATAGGCTTTATATGGATCGATTGGTAGAAAGATCTTTTCCTTGCTACTGCGACCACCACTTTCACTCACCGTCGCTTCGATTTTAGCAACCAAGCCGGTTGGGGCATTATTAAATGTGGGTAGTTCCCAATCAAAAGTAATATGACCCTTGCTATCAAGCTTATCATCAAGAAGCTCACTTTCTATCATTTTGTATTTTATGGCAGGATTATCAAAATTGAAAGTACGAAACCGAGGAATATTGAAAAGAGTAGTATTTTTGTAAATCTCGGCATTAACCTGACATTGCAGATTTGCTCCAGGGGATCCAAATAGAAAGTTCGCTTGGAGATCAAAACCGATTTTATCCATATCGTAGGATACTTTCTCCTCTTTTGGAATCAAATCAATCTTCAAACGTTCTGCTACAACAGTTTCAATCTTGAGTGTATGGTAGAAAACACTACCTCCAACCTTGATCTTGACATTCCAATTCCCGGTTGGATCGGTTGAATTTGTTATGAAATTGTAATTATAAAAACCGTCAATACCATTGTTTAATACTTTATTTTCTATCAACTGGTTACGCGGATTTCGAATCTCAATTTCAACCGGATGACCATCTGTCAAAGTTCCCTGATGATTTCGGAAGATCATCGAAAGATTAATTGGATCTCCAGGACGGTAAACTCCTCTTTCAGTATAAGTATATGCCCGAATACCTCTGGCGGAATATTGCACACCTTCCACATCAAAATTGGATGTATTCCAGATCATTTCATTTGTTTTCAATATCGTTCTCTGCCCATTGTGAAAAGCTTCCACAAAGAAAGCATCTTTGTCCGGTACACTGAATTCTGCTTTTCCATCACCGTTGGTTGTTTGCGTTTCCAATACTTGATTTTGATATGTTTTCAATTCTACTTTGCAACCGGAAATCGGCTTGGCATTCATAATATCAGTAGTATAAACGATAAACCTGTCAGAACATTTCTTCAAAGTTAAACCAATATCACTTAAAATCAACGGTTTCGAGATAATCCCATTTCGATGATAGTAACCATTACTCATCGGATTCGTGTAATAATAGTCTCTACCTGAGTCTAATCCACGATAATAAATATCTTCTTTATTGAAATTTAATTCAACAATATAAAGACCATTATCTCCTTCCGGAATTAGATTGGAAAGATCAAGCTCTTGTAGTAACCATTGATTGCGGATTTCCCCTAACTGCAGTTTTTTATTTGCAACTTCCACTCCGACCTGATTAAAACTGCGATAGTAACGATTGGAACTTGAAGGTGTGCTTTGCAGAGTAGTTTGCTGCAGAAAGAAATTTAAATTATTTTCGAAGACATGCTTAATGCTCAGATTCACACTTTTTACATTCATGGAGCGGAACTGGATTTTTTTGTTATTACCGGAAGGTAAGAAACATCCAGATTTCGCAAAAATGATCTGCGGGTTCTCATCATTGAATTTTATATTTTTTTCAAAATTGTTCTTTAAATCTATACCTGATTTATTAACGATACCTTTTTTTATGCTGATCTTATAACTGCTGCCAAATTCAAAGTTACCATTAACGAGAACTTTATTTTTCAGCTTCTTTAAATTTATATCAATATCTGGTTCAACCGAAATATAACCTGAGACATCTTGGTTAGGGTCGAGTACATTGGAGAATTGGATCTCAATTCCGGGATTTTCTTGCTCGTGGGTTCTTTTCACCAATATCACTGCCATTTCATGCATACTGAACAAACTTGATTCTCGAATAAAATCATCCTTCATTTCCAAGATAGTTTTATCGATTCTAAAATCGATGGGAATCTTCTCTTCCATACGTTCAAATTCTTCACTAAAAAAGGTGTAATCTGTTCCTGAACCTTTCCAGGTCAATTCCATTTTCTTTCCATTAACCTTTAGGATAGCAGCTTGGCTTACTTCGTCCAAAGATGTTGGCAGAAGAAAACGGATGGAACCGTAATAAGAAGTTGAATTTGTTTCTGCTGTCGGTTCAGTGAAATCTCCGCTGAATTCAATGATATCCTGATATAAAACAGAAATATTGAATTGCAAAGGTTTAATGGATACTTTTGCGGGGATTATTTTTTCAATATCGATTTTGAAATTGTAAGTTTTTCCTTTCTTCAAAGATTTGTCTGGTTTGAAAATGAGAACATTTCTTTTTTGCCATACTGCTTTTCCGGAAACTTTGGGAGTCACTGAGATCTCGACACGATCTTCTGTTTTGTCAATCATGTCTTTCTCCACTATATTTTCAGTGAAGCGAATCGTTATAAGGGCATCAGGTTTCACACTTCCCGAAGTGTGTCCCGCAACATATCGGGCAAGGTCATAATCGGTAACTGCTATTTCGGATTGAATCTGTGCCGCGTCTTGTTCTTTGCTGGTTGTACAGCCAAATGCTATTATAACAACAAGTACTGCAAATACTAACCTTTTCATTTAGTCTCTCCTGTTTCCAGAAAGTTTAATACTTCATTTACAAATA
>DAOUVH010000059.1 GCA_030667725.1 Candidatus Cloacimonadota bacterium
CGAAAACGGTTGGGGCATTAGCTCAGCTGTGAGAGCGCATGACTGGCAGTCATGAGGTCAGCGGTTCGATCCCGCTATGCTCCACCATTTTTTTTGTAGCTGCATTTGGCGGCTTTTTTCTTTAATATCAATGAGTTACATTTATACAATTATTTCACTATTTTTAACATCTGGTTTTTGGAAATTTGTTAATATTTGTTAATTTTTGACAAAATCTGTCCCTTCAGCGTCCCTTGACACAGAATATTGATAGGAGATAGAATAACAAAATCTGTCCCGTTAGTAATCGAAAAACTAAAGAAAATGAATGCAGGTTATAAAATTAAAATCCGTGCTAGAAAACTTTAAAACGGTTTATATAGTCTTTATCTTGATTATTCATCCAGAGGTTCACGACAGAAGAAATACCTTAGATTGTTTATTGTAGGGGACAACAAGAGCAAAATAAAAGACGAAAATGAGATAAACAAAGCTAACTTCACACCACCCTTTGGTGAAGTGATTTATTTGGAGCAACGGGATTAATCTCCCGTTGTTCTTTTATGTATGATTTGTTTTTTTAGCTATCAGCCGAATATATACTCCTCAGTATTTTGTATTCCCATCTCTAAATTATTTTCTAATTGACTTAATATTTTCATTTATACAAATTTGGACTTGTAAATACTAGAAAAGGAAAATGATTTTGGAGTTATTGCGAACTAAAAAGTTGGAGTTATTACGAACTTTTTTAATATCTATAGTAGGTTGTGCGAACTTTTCAATTGTTCGCGGCGTGCATATGTTATGCCCATTTTGAGAATATAAATCTAATCTACTTGACTTTAGATTTAGTAAACTATTTATATCGCAAGTATGTTATTTAGTAATAGATTGGTGGAATATAAGTTATGTATCAAATAAATTTTGTAGCTCATTTACAAAATAAGAATAGCTCAATATCCTTAATATATGAGCCAGAAAGACTAATTGCGTGAGCTTAAAAGGAGTTTAGGAATGTTAAAAGATAGAGAATATGATATAATTGAATTCATAAAAACAACAGGGGAGTGTTCCTCAAAAGATATTTTTAACGGGATTTCTTTACCAATTAGTTATGCTACTTTAAAGAGAATGCTAACAAATCTGATTTCAGAGAATTATATAGAAACAAAGGGAAAAGGAAAGGGAACAAAATACCTTATTTCATCTGTGTATGAGTTAATTCAACCAATTGATATTCAGAAATATTACGATAAAGAAATTGATGATAGAGAAATAAAGGAAGATTTCAATTTCCAAATTATCACTAATGTTCTGAATTGTCATAATGTATTCACAAAAATTGAATTGATAAAGCTTAAAGAACTTCAGAAAATATACACAGAAAATGTTGCTCAATTATCCGAAAATGAGTATAAAAAAGAACTTGAAAGATTAGCAATTGATTTAAGCTGGAAATCATCACAAATTGAAGGAAATACATATTCCCTTTTGGAGACAGAAAAATTATTAAAGGAAAAAGAAACTGCATCAGGAAAGACAAAAGAAGAAGCAATAATGCTTTTGAATCATAAAGATGCTCTTGATTTTATTATTGATAATCCCGATTATTTATATCCTTTATCTGTATCAAAGATAGAAGACATTCATAGCATACTTATAAAAGAACTTAATGTAGAAAGAAATCTGAGAAAAAGACGAGTTGGTATATCAGGAACAAATTATCGTCCTTTAGATAATGAATATCAAATTTCAGAAGCATTAAATATGACTTGTAAATTAATTAATCGCAAAGAAAATGTATTTGAAAAAGCCTTATTAGCTCTAGTACTTATATCCTATATTCAACCATTTATGGACGGAAATAAAAGAACAGCAAGAATAGTAAGTAACGCAATCTTGATAAATGAAAATCATTGTCCATTGTCTTTCAGAACTGTTGATTCTATAGATTACAAAAAATCGATGTTATTATTTTATGAACAGAATAATTTATCAAATATTAAGAAGATATTTATTGATCAATTTGAATTTGCTGTAAACACATACTTTTAATATTGCCAATGAAAATTTGAACACTCTTTATTAATGATGAGATAAATTGAAGAGATATTTATTTGAAGGAATGGGCATAACAAACGTGTCAGTGCTCAGATTGAAAGCGAAACAAGAAGAGCACCGCACACGTCAAACATTAGCAACAACATGAAAGAATAGAGAAAAAAATGAAAAAGTTATTAATTGTAATTGTAATTTTAGTTAATTGTATCTCACTTATCACCCAAACATTAGTTCCGGAAGGAGATGTTTCAGGAGATTGGTTAATAAATGGTTCACCATATCTAATAGATGGATTAACGATATGAAATCATTAGTATTAGCTGAAAAACCCAGTGTGGGTAAAGATCTGGGAAGAGTGCTGAACTGCCGACCTCGTGGTAGAGGGTATATGGAAGGTGATAAATATGTTGTAACCTGGGCTTTGGGGCATCTGGTCACTTTGGCCGAACCTGAAGTATATGATGCAAAGTTCAAGCATTGGAACCTGGACTATCTTCCCATGCTGCCCGAAAAAATGAAATTGAAAGTGATAAAACAAACTTCTCAGCAATTCCGCACCGTGAAATCTCTATTACAGAGAAAAGATATTTCTGAAGTTATCATTGCCACCGATGCCGGCAGGGAAGGAGAATTAGTAGCCCGTTGGATAGTAATGCTGGGTGGTTGGAAGAAAAAAGCAATGAAAAGATTATGGATTTCTTCTCAAACCGATTCTGCCATCAAAGACGGATTTGCCAATCTGAAACCTTCGCAGAATTACGATAATCTGTTCCATGCAGCGGTAGGAAGAGCCGAAGCTGACTGGCTGGTGGGATTGAACGTGACCCGTGCACTCACTTGTAAATTTGATGCCCGTTTGAATGCCGGCAGGGTGCAGACACCCACTTTGGCTCTAATTGTGAATAGAGAAGAGGTCATCAAGAAATTTGTTCCTGTTAATTTCTGGAAATTGAATGCACTTTGTACAGGTTTCATAGCTTCCTGGCAGGATCAAAAGGGCAATGATCGAATCTTTGAAAAAGGAAAAGCAGATGGTTTGCTGGCAAGACTGAAGGGTAAAAATGCAATCGTTACTTCTGTAACTAAAAAAGCTAAATCAGAATTGGCTCCACTGGCTTATGACCTGACAGAATTGCAGCGTGACGCTAACCGACGATACGGTATGAGTGCCAAAGATACATTGCACCACACACAGATGCTTTATGAGCGATATAAACTGGTTACCTATCCTCGAACAGATTCACGATACATAACCAAAGATATGGTTCCCACTTTGGGGCAGCGTTTACAGCAAGTTGCCAAGGCTGGTTATAGCAGGCAGGCTCAACCACTTTTGCAGCAGGAATTGAAACCAACTTCGAGGTTTGTGAACGATGCCAAAGTCAGTGATCATCATGCTATCATTCCCACCGAGATTCCGGTGCATCTCAATTTGCTTTCCAATGACGAAAGGAAAATCTATAACCTGATCGTAAAACGGTTCATTACAGTGCTGTATCCGCTTCATAAGTATGAACAGATTGTGATTTTACTGGAGATTGAAAAAGAAACTTTTCGGACAACGGGTAGGATTGTGAAAGAACTCGGTTGGAGAGCTGTTTCGGTAGTAATGAAAGATGATGATGATGAGGAAGATTCCTCGCGTTTCATTCCTGAATTGAGTAAGGGGCAGACTGTGAAAGTGAACGATCTGAAACTCGTAGCATCCCAAACAAAACCGCCTTCCCACTACACAGAAGCAACTTTGCTTACAGCTATGGAAAATCCCGGGAAATTCATTGAAGATGAAGAATTGCGGGATTCCATCAAATCAGGTGGACTTGGAACTCCTGCCACCAGAGCAGATATTATAGAGAAAATCATTAAAGGCTATTATGTGGAACGGATCGGTAAGCAAATGGTTCCTACAGCCAAGGCTTTTGAATTGATCCGCCTGGTTCCGGAAACACTCAAACATCCTGAACTTACTGCCGAATGGGAAAAGAGATTGGGAAAAATAGCTGCTGGTGAAGAAAATAAAAACAGGTTTATATCAGATATAAGGCAAAATACAATGGACTTGGTAAACAAGATCAAAGCTTCCGAGTTTAAATTTACGATAACGAATTTAAGTAAGGAAAAATGTCCGATCTGTGGTAAACCGATGATGAAGTTTACAGACAAATTTGTATGCAGCGACCGTAAATGTGGTCATGAAACCGGAGCGGGAAAAGAAACCGGAATGCGTACCGGACGCAAATCTAAAAAAGATCGGCAAATGGACAGGCAATTGGTCTCCCGCTTTGGCAAACAGAAACAGCAGGAAGAAACTCTGGGCGATCTGTTTGATTTGTAAAATTGATAGCAGATACATTCCAAAAGCGAATCAAGTTGCATAAACATAAATGGTGATGCCCTCTTTTTTAGTTATTGGCTGAATTTTTTGCTTCTGAAAAAGGAAATATTAAATAGAAAAATTGTAGCATATAAAATATAATTAATTACTGCTAAAATAAAATAGTTGACTAAAATTTTATGAAAATCATTAAAAGATTAATAAATAATAACTCGTCAAATTGTAGGGTGGTTTATGGAGAAGTTTGTTATCATTTTTTGTTTAACTAAAAGTAAGATAAATATGCTTTTCTGTGATATTTGCAATAGAATGAAGAGATGTTAAGGATGATAAAAAATGATCGATTGATCAAAATAAGAAAGTGAAAATTGGGAGAAAAAAATGAAAAATCTAATTTGTTTTGTAATTATTATGCTGGTTTCATTATCAGTTTTTGCAGCCACTCTGGTTGTAAATCAATTCAACGGTCATTATTACACAATTAACGATGCTTACAATGATGCTGTGGATCATGATACAATTCTAATTTACCCAGCAACTTATCTTGAGTCCGTAAGTATTTTAAAGCCAATTACACTTAAAGGATTAGATCCAAATTCAACAAAAATCAAATCTAATTCTACAACGGTAACAATTAACTCTGATAGTGTTTTCATTGAAGGAGTTTGCATTAAAGGAGTTAGTATTGGTCTCAGAATTAATACATCAACTGCATATATTAATAACTGTATTTTTGAAGATTCAGCTAAAGGTATATATGTTGATGAAAAGAGTAGTGAAATCAATAATTGTATTTTCCGAAATTGTAATGATGGAGTTAATTTTCGTCTGAATTCTAATGGTATTTTTTCGAATAATATTATTGATAATTGCTCAGAAAATGGTATTTACCTTGCAACAGTTTGTTGTGCTACTAGAACTATTGATGTTGATTTTTACAACAATATAATCACAAATTGTGATGTTGCAATTAGATCTTACTACATAAACTGTACTGGATATATTAATTATAATTGTTTTTATGGTAATTCGAATATTACAAGTGGGAGTGGTATTACTTTAGATCCTGAAAATATCTTTGAAGATCCCCTATTATTTGATATACAGGCTTCAAATTTCTATTTACAATCTAGTTCACCTTGCATAGATACAGGTAATCCAAATGTCCAATATAATGATTATGATGGTACACGAAATGATATGGGAATTTTTGGCGGACCTCAGCAGTGGGGATCAGGTAATCCAACAGTATTGGATATTCTAATAACTCCAGAATCTGTTTATCCCGGAGAGACATTTGATATAGAAGCAACTGGTCAGATAAAATAAATCTAATTCTTTCAAGAGCAAGGGAGCACCAAATGAAAATAATATTACTTTTGTTATTTATTTGTATCTTTCCAATAATTTCTTTTGCAAGTACGATCATATCAGCCGAATATTTTATAGATACAGATCCCGGAGAAGGAAACGGCACATCATTATCAGGAACATTTGGAAGTTAAACAGCTACAGTTTCATTATCAGGAATTTCAACAACCGGACTTTCTTTTGGAACTCATATTGTTTATGTTCGTTTCAAAGATTCTGGCAATAATTGGGGTGATCCGTCAGCAGTCTTCGTAAATGTAGGAAATCCGAATTCAGGCATTATAGTGTCGGCAGAATATTTTATTGATGCTGATCCCGGAGAAGGAAACGGCACATCTTTAACCGGTACATTCGGAAGTTCAACAGCTACTGTTTCATTATCGGGAATTTCAACTTCTGGACTTTCTTTCGGAACTCATATTGTTTATGTCCGTTTCAAAGATTCAGATAATAATTGGGGTGATCCGTCAGCAGCCTTCTTAAATGTAGGAAATCC
>DAOUVH010000031.1 GCA_030667725.1 Candidatus Cloacimonadota bacterium
CTAACTATAATTTCATAAAAGGTAAATTGCATATCATCATTGAAGAAGGAATTTGTATAAATATTCAAAGACTCATTTCTTAGTATTCTACTGTCGATCACCCAGCAAATTCCCAGCCATTCATCTTCATTATATAAAGCATGAGTAACATCCAGTCCTGTACGAATATAAGTATTGAAGTGTACTCCACCTGATATCCGGTTCACTTCAGATCTGCTCAGATCAAGTTCAAATCCGGTATTTGCTGACCAATATTTTTTGGAATTATAAGCAATTTTGAATTGGTTGGTTTTCCCTTTGTGTAGTGTGTTACTCCAGGAAATTCTTCTACCTCGGTATCTTATTTCGAAATCTCCAAACATTACATTTTGGAATTCACCAATATGTACAAAATTGAACTTTTTATAATTGTAATTCATTCGCCAATTAAGCCGATGCTTATGTGATAAGGCTTTATAAGCCGACAATGATCCTGAAAAGTTATTGAGATAATAATAAATATTGGAATTGTAGAATTCTGTTTCTTCATTATTAAGAGAGTAACTTCTGAATCCTGAATTGAATAAAAAATTATTAGAGATCAGAATAGAATTTGTGAACAAGAAATTCTGTAATCCATTCTCCTTATTAAAATCACCTGTTAGGTTGCCGCTAAATCTTCTTCCCAGTTTAGATATGGAGACATAGTAATTACTATTTTCTTCAGCTTGGTTCCAGACAGCATTACCGTTCCAGTTATCATAATTCAGGATGATCCCATTTCTGCTTTGTCCTGCTTCTTCCCTGTTATGCTGCAAACCAATTGTTCCCTTATCAAAATATCTATCAAGTGTAAATTGATAATCAATATCACGTTCATATTGTTCACGGTCAGCATAGAGATGATATCTTTGGTAATTTATTTCTGCAGAGGTAAAGGCGTGATCTTCAAAATAATTTTCCTGCTGGAAATAGAATGTGTTTTCAATTTCCAATCTATGAAATTGAGTCGAGATTCCTTTATCGGTGATTTGTCCTTCTTCAAAATATGATACTTCTTTTCCTGCTATATCCCGCTCCAATATAAAAGATTGCGGCAGGTTGATCTTGAAACTTTCCGAGGAACTCCATGCACTATTAATTATTCCGGAAGTAATTCCGTAAATGTTTTTTAATGGGTAATTAAGTATGGGATCTGCAGTGTTTAAAGCTGCCTCTCCTGTTATTTGAATGATCTCATTTCTTAATTGAACTTTTTCAAAGTTGTTCATCTGCTCAATATCAGAGTGAGGATCTTGAGAGAAATTTAAACTACTTAGAGCTGGATAATATGGTTTGAATTTTTCGGTGGTATAAATTCTATTTTGAGATGGATTGAAATCGAATATCCCACTTTCTGCAGTTGCAAACAAACCGGTAGAATTCAACACATCAAATTCAACTATTTTATTGTTGAAGATAATGAATCCCTGATCGTGTTTAGGAAAGAACTCAATTAAGTTTGATCTTTCATGTTTGGAAGAAAGGTATCCGAACCAGCCATCATCAACAAGATTCAAAGTTATATCAATTGGTTTTTCAGCTCGGAATATGTCTTCATTCTCAATTTTGAAAAAGGTTACATTTTTTGCAGATAAATACTCAACTTCATTAAATTTATTTTTATGAAAGACCGCAATATCAGCATCACTTGATACATTCCCACATTTCCAAACTGAATCAGCTAAGATTATATAATCTTTCCAATTATTATATTGATCTTCAATAATTCTGGCATTCACATTATCATTTGAATTTGCTTCGATCTTTGAAACATAAATTTGATCTTCTCCAATTTGATTCGGAATAAATATTGATATAAATTTATTTTCTTTGCTGGCAGGAAGTTTCGCTTCCAGAATTTGATGTTCATTATTAAAGACACGTTTTGTATGCAATCCTGTTTTTTGAGTGAGCAAAATTGCATTATCATCCCCAGAAACGAATTCTACATCAAGGCAGCTATCTTCTTGAACCCATTTTGCACTTGTTGTATTTGTTATCTCAAACGTTCCCAAACCATGCCAGGGAATTGAATATATTTTCTTTCTATCAGATTCAAATTCATCCAGCACAACAAAATATTTCTGGTTAGCAAACCAGATCGAACGTGTTATATCTGTTCCTCTGTAATTTGATCTTATCACCGATGCAGATATTTGTTCAGAGCCAAAATAATCATACATTTCAACATTTAGCTCATCTCCCCAAACGGGATTTAGATTAGGTCCCAGTCCGTTTACTAAAGGGATATTATGAGCCTGAGCAGATGTAAACCAGCTTCTATTCACATCATTAACACCCTTTATGCCGTAACCGGAATCAATAAGAAAATCTTTATTAAATGCAGATAATGTAAATACTCCGGGCTCAAAGTGATCGTGATGAGTATCATTTTTTCTGTCTGGTTCACCCAGAAAAAGTGCATAAATATTCATCTCACCTCTGAATATAGACATTCCTCCATCAGGATAATAAATTGCCGGATCGTAGTCTGGTTTTATTGGAAATGTTCTATCATCAAACCCACAGAAAACATCAATATACTTTAGGTCACTTTCTCTAAAGTTCTCCTCGTTTTCTTTATATAGAAACATTAGTTCATTATCATATTCGGTTAAACCGGAACCTAAGGGCTGAAAAAGAAATGAATGGTGAAATGCATCATCAAAAAGTGGAACACTGCCATCCGATTTTTCAATATCGATCAGCCATCGTATGAATTTTTTAATGCGAGAAACTTTTAAAATATTTGTATTGGTGGTGTTATTTAAATAATGAGCAAATGGAAATATTATTGATGCAACATATCTTCCATAATATGCTCCTTCCCTGTATGACCCATCCACTTCGATCATGGATAGACCATGTTGAAGTTCATTTATAGCATCATCGAAATATCGTTTAGCTCGTTTGTGATCTACGATCAAAGCAACAGTTGCCACACCCGAAGCAATTTCAATAATATGATTATTTTGGGGAATTCCAATTCCCGAAGCAATTTCATTATTGCTAAAACTATTTGGGAATTTTCTGAAATTTCTATGGTGCTGCTCAACTTGTTTGATTAATTGATTCTCGATAATTTCTCGCTGATCGTCATTAAATTCCCAATATATCAGGTCATAAGCAACTGCAAAATTCCTTAGTGCCTGAGCCGCCCTCATCCAATCTCCCCAGCCAACTTGTGATTCCTGCCCTTCTGGAGTTGTAGGAGGGAACGTATCACCGATATTTATAAGTGCCAATTTTGCAGTTTCCAGAAATCTGTTATCGAAAGTTAGAAAATAAGCGAAAGCATTTGCTTTGGCAGCTTCACTTCTCCACAGTTCATAAAGTAAGAGTGAAGTAAGATCATATTTGTTTGATAGTGCCCTATCAATTATGTTTTCTCCCCAGCTTCGGTATGGTTCTTTTGTAAATCTTGACCGGATCAAATGAGCATCTTCACTCTTGAAAAGTAATGACGGATGTTCTTTTCTCTTTGGATAGTTTGGCTGCGGAATTGCCACACTGTTCATTGGAAAGAATTCGTCAAAGGGAGTTTCTTTGTAATTTGCCTGCAGAATTCCTTTCAAGAAATTCTGTGGAATTTCTAATAAGATGTTATCATCAGATGCAAATAGATTGGTGCAAAAGAGCAGGATGATTCCAAAAATTATTTTTTTGTATGAATTATTCACTAATTTCTAATTCCTGATTTCATTTCAATTCAGTCCTGGTTTTCATATTAAATAAATTATCACTAAAAATATTCTTTCTAACAGTGAAAGTAAACCACCCCTCTTTTTGAGGAACAGATAAATGAGATGATGAAAATGCTGAAACATAACAAGCAATTAGATTATTTGTGTAAAGATTATAAATATTGATCTCTTCTTCATTAATCAAAATTAAATATTTTTCTCCACTATATTCCTTTTCAGGAAACAATAAATTATACTGTTTGCTTTTATATTGTCTATCATACTTACTTTCAGAAAAAAGAATCTTATTTAATTTCGTTTGAAAACAATAAAATTCTTCCGTTTCGCTGATTATGAGATTATCCTTACTTATATTATTATTTCCCATAAGTTTTTCAGGGAATTGAATGTTTTTCATTGTTATATAATTATTAATAAAATACTTCCATTCTTCTTCAGGAGGAAGGTCTTTTGGATTTATGCTTTTGGAAACAGAATCATTTGAGTTATATTTTCGAAATAGTTTTAAAAAAGCATCTACTCCAATTTTCTTTAATAAAAAGGAAACATATAATCCACTTACCGGATAGCTTAAAGAAGCATCATTCTGGTAAAATCCATTATAAGAAAGTAGCTCTTCGTAATAAAGAAATCCAGAGGTTTCTAGAAAATAACCCATATCTGTAATAACCTCCGGTTCTTTGCCTCCTCTACCTCCTAAAGCTACGGCAATTCCTTCTAATAAAAATGGATGTGTGTAGATTGCTGATTCCTTTAATTTATAGTTAATTAGCAGATGAGTTAATTCATGATAATGACAACTAAAGGTTGTAATGACAGCATCAGAAGCAAGAACATATAAACCACGAGCATTGTAGCCAGTAATTCTCTTTATTTCTCTTGTGTCCCTACAGAAAACATAGATAATTTTTTCTTTTTTAAGCTTATCTTTATCCTCTTGAGTAAATTGAAATGTCTCAATTGTTTTTTTTATGAATTCGTCTAATTGATCAATTGATTGTTCATGAAATAAATTCGAATCACTTATTAAGAATTTAAAATAATCACTTTCACGAACTTCCCATCCTAAAGTATGATATAAAATAGGAGAAATATATTTATCTTTGAAAAAATAGAATTCTTTCTTATATAGTTTATCATCAGTAACGAAGGTAAGCCTTGAATAATGATTTTTAAGATTTTCAATTTGTATGGAGTAATCTAATTCCTTTTTTTGCAATAGCTCTTTTGCACTCGAATCGATATCGTAACTGATCAACCATTTATGTTTTGTATTATAATAATTAATACCAAGTCTGGAATCTATTGTTAACTCTTCTTGTAATACAAAATTTTCCAGATTGGAAGAATTATTTATTAATGATTCAATGAATTCTATAGCTGTTTCTTCAGATAATGCAAGAAGATTACTGATACAGAAGATCAGCAGAATTACAAGTATAACTTTATTGTAATCTTTAATCATATAATTTTAATAACTATCCTTTTAATAATCTAAATAATCAATTCAAAATCGAATCTATAAATGCGAATCTTTGGAGTCAAATAGAAAAAGTTAAAAGTTGAGTGAGAAAAGTGAAATTGAAATTAGAAATAACCTAAAGAAGAAAGGGGAATCTAATAGAACTAAATATTAAAACATCTTTAAGCGTTCCCAAGATCCCGAATGCTTTCGGGAAAACGAATAGTTCGGACGATTAGGATAATCGTCCCTACAGGATCAATTCCCTGAATTGATCAATAAGCAATATTAGTATATTTCAAAATATGGGGATCAATTCCCTGAATTGACCACAATCGGAATCAACCGAATTATTATTTGTAAAACGATATTAGCGTAGATTCCCGCCATAATGTCATCTGCCATCACACCCCAGCCTTTAGGCAATTTTTGCAGAATATTAACAGGCTCAGGTTTTAGAATATCAAATATTCTAAATAAAACAAAGGCTGTAATGATCACAATTAACGTTTTTGGCAGGAATAAAACAGCTATAAAATAACCCCAGAATTCATCCAGAACGATCTTGCCGTTATCGTGTCCTAATCCTTTTTCTGCTTTCGAAATGAAAAACACTGAAATGAAACTGCCGACAAGAATAGCAATTAATACAAATATTGAATTCTGCCAGCTATTGAACCAATGGTCCGGTAACACAAAATATAATAATGCAGCAAAGAGAGTTCCGGCTGTTCCCGGCGCTTTAGGAAAATAGCCGATTCCAAATAGGGTTGATAGATATTCAGAAAATTTATTCATTATTCTTCTATCAATATTTCTACGTAAGTTTCCTGCATTAATTCTTTAATCCAGTTTCCATATAATTCAATTTCTTTTTGAGAAGTTACCATTTCTTTTAATTTATCAAAGATCTCAGTGTATTTGTATTCTCTTTCGGGAATCTTATTGAGAATTGAAAAAATATAGAAATTTTTCTGCTCCCTGATCAATCCTGTGTTTTCTCCAACTTCAATATTCTCTAAATGTTTTTTGAAAATTTCGGGATATGTTCCTTTCGTGAATTCACCGATAACTCCACCATTTACTGCTGATTCTTCATCTTCAGAATATGTTTTAGCTAACTCAGTAAAATCTTCTCCGATAGCAAGTTTTTGTAATACGCCTTCCATTAATTGAATATTAGCCTGAACATCATCTTCATTTGCTTCCACCATTTTAAGAATATGGCTGGCATTAACTTCATTTCCCTTTTTCTCTAAAACTTTTATTATGTGGTATCCGAATTGAGTTTCGATAACCTCACTTATCTCACCTGGCATCAAGGCAAAAGCTGCATCTTCAAATGGCTTGACCATCATCCCTTTTCCAAAAAATCCCAGATTACCTCCATTTGAGGCGGAAGGACCATCACTGTATTCTTTAGCTAATTCAGCAAAATCTTCACCCTCATTTAGTTTATCTCGAACTTTATTAATTTCCACCAAAACCTTATTTTTAGTATCATCTCCAGCTTTAATGAAACGTACGATCATTCCTGCCTGATACATTTCCGGACGGTTGGGAATATCAACCTTATTTTCTTTATAATATTCTTCAACTTCACCTTCAGTTACGTGGATCTTGCTTTGTATATTATGTCGAATAATTTGTGATTTCAGTTGTTCTTCTGTCATCATTTCAATGTAGTAATCTTTAAGATCAGGTACGGAAAGACCTGCATTTCTTAGTTCTTTCTTAAATTCTATTTCACTTGGAAATTGAGATGCAACCTGTTTAATTTGATTTTCTGCCATTTCTTTTATCATCTGTTCATCAATTTCATAATCTTCTTCTTTTGCTTTCTGAATGATCAATTTAGATTCGATCATATCATTTAAAATATCAAATTGTGTGATATCCTCCATGACCATTCCCGAAGCATTCAATTGCTGCATTCTTTTTTCCATGTCACTTCTTAAGATTATCTCTCTTCCCACTTTTGCAATTATTTTATCGGCTACTTCTGCATATGATGATGCCAGAATTAGTAGTGTAATAACTATCAATAATATTTTTTTCATTGATTCTCCCATTATATTGAAATTGTAATTTCAG
This sequence comes from Candidatus Cloacimonadota bacterium, assembly GCA_030667725.1. The sequence goes on from DAOUVH010000031.1 coordinate 7,282, forward strand.
ATTTATCTTTAAGTTCTTTAATTAAACTATTATATGTCTCTTCTTTTTTCTTTTTTGTAACGGTTTTTCTAATTTCATCCTTAACTTCCAAAAAGGTTTTATTTGAATAAACAATTCTTGTATCATAAAACCTCACTATATAAAAACCTTTATCTGTTTCAACGCTTTTGTAATAATATTGTTCTAGAGAATTTAAAGCATTCCAAATGTTTTCATGTGCATTTTTTTGTGAAATGAATCCAATATATCCGCCATTTCTACCGGCAGATTCTTCCGAAAATTCAATAGCTGCATCTTTAAACGAGGTTGTATCAATTGCATCAAGTATTCCCTTTAATTTTGCTTTTTCTTTAGTAAATATTCTTTGTACTTTATATTCTTTATGATTCACTTTATATTCGCTTTTATGAATCTTATAATAATTAAACAATTCATCTTCCGATACTGTAACATCTGCAAGTTTAGTGGCAATAAGAGCATTAGCTTTGATATTATTCTCAGCAGATTTAATTTTTTCATTAATTTTAGGAGATTGAGAAATTTCTAATTGATCAGCTTCCTGAGCTAATAATGTAAGCTGTACCCAATCTTGTATAAATTCCTTTTTCTCATCTACAGTAAGTTCGTCCCATTCATTATCAGAGAAATTAGCTTTAAATTCATCCATTGTAAGTTTAGTATCATTTACTTGAGCTACGATATCTTCCTCTTCTGTTTTAACACAGGAAAATAATAGAACTATAAAAATAAGAACTAAAAATCTTTTCATAATTTACCTCAGATCATTCTTCTAAATAGGGTGGAGTAAATATAATTTGTATTTCCGGCTCCAGATCAAATTCGGTATGAATAAAGTTATCATTAATATTTAATGACTTTAATACGATCCCTTTATTTTCATATTCACCGGAAATATAGTATTGGATAACTTTAGTTATATCAATAGTAATTTGCTCACTCTGTAAAGTATCAGTCGAACTGCTTATATAGAGATCATCGAGATCATCATTTGATAATAATGGAAATTCCGGTAGATCTGTGTTAATAGTGTCAGCTAAAACAAAATACGGACTTAAATAGATTGAACCATTCAGAGGATAGACATTGATTCCATTATTATTTAAAACCAGTTCAGCTCTATTTATTGTTATTCTCTGCAGAAAAAGTGCTGTATCAGCATCTGCAATTACATAATCAGCAGGAAGCACATCTATAAAAATAGAAGGAGTCTCTAATATATTAAATTTAGTATAAATATTTATTGGCTGAATATTAGATATTTTCAATTCATTTTCCCATTTCACAAAATCATTATCGATCTCATAGATCGCACAATCGTAACAAGTAGCAATAGTTTCTGTAATTAATGTATCTTCTACGGTTTCTCTGTATTCAAAAGTAAGGATTGGATTTTCATCAGTTGAATATTCTGATGCATATATTTCCATAAAACCGTATCTTAAATATTGAGTAACATCAACATTCCCACAACCTAGTACTAACAATCTACCAGAAGAGTTAGATAAATTATCATTAATAA
>DAOUVH010000153.1 GCA_030667725.1 Candidatus Cloacimonadota bacterium
GCAAAAAGATCAACGTTGGTTTTCTTAACATATTCTAAAGCTTCATCAGGCTGAGTATATAATTCAGTATCAGATACAATTTCGTCTTCAGATCCTTTAATGTAGCCGATTTCACCTTCGACCAATACACCGTGTTTATGTGCCACTGTTACAACTTCTTTAGAGATGCGGATATTTTCCTCAAAATCTTCTTTGGAAGCATCTATCATAACAGAAGAAACAAGGTCATTCTCTATACAGTAAACAACAAAATCAAAGTAGTTTGGAGTAGCATGATCAATATGTAATCCAACACCGGAATTCTTATATTGAGACGAGATTATCTTGATCATTGATGAGATCATTTGAGCACCAGCTTCAATATCTTTTGTATCACCAGCAGCGAATTTTACAGCTCCAGAACTCATTTGAAGTAATCCATCGGATCGTTGAGCGTCATACCCCTGAACTACACCACGAATTGCACTATCAAAAACTACATTGGATGCAACAATGCCAAATCTATCTCTTTTAGCTTTCAGGAAAACTTTTTTTAGCTGATCTCCTCTGAAAAACATACTACCTCCTACTATTGATTATATTATCTATTTATCTTCAAATTCAATAGACTCGATCATATCCTCATTATTCTTTAGAGACGAAAGCATGTACTGAGCTGATTCACTTAGATCACCTTCGGGATATAGATCAAGGAATTTTTCAAATATTTCGATAGCCTTTTCTTTATCTTTAAGTTCTTCCGCAAAAAGAAATCCTTTCATGAACATTGCTTTAGAGTCATCTTTCGTGTTATTATGATATTTAATTATTTCATCATAATAGAATATTGCATCGTTGAATCTTCTTCTTTTCTGAGCTGCTTCAGCTTTATTGAAATACTCTTCAGCTGAAAGCTTTACGACCATTTTGTCGGGATATGTATTTAAGGCATACTTGGTTTCAAGTTCCTCTTTAACATTCTCAAATTTTTCTTTTGATAGTGTTCTCATTAATGTTTGTGCTACTTTATCCTTCACTTCTTCGAAAGGTGTTGCAGTTGCAGTTACATCCTCCAGAATCCTGAAGAAAACAAATTTTTCTTTTGAATTTTGGAAAACACCACTAAGTTGTCCGGGTTTTGTTGCCCAAACCAGATCACAATATACTTTATCTTTTCCAATACCCGGAATAATATCATTTTTGTAAATATGATCTAAAATTCCATCTTTAGAAGGATAAACCGAACTTTCCAGTATTAGTGCATTAATTTCTTCATCTTTTTCTTTTTTGATAAGTTTTTTAATTGTCTTTCGCATCTTAGTAGCGGTTTTCTTTGTATCAAAACCAAATGTTTGTATCTTTCGATATGCCAGTGTACTGAACTGATCTATGTTTTCATTATAATACTTTTGAACTGCTTCCTCACTTGTGTCGATAGCTTCAACAACCAGTGTGTTATAAACAGTTCTGAGAGCCATGTTCCGCTCGATCTGATTTACCGTGTTAAGTATAACCGGATTTTTATCTAAACCATTTTGTAAAGCGTCTACATAAAAAACATCAGATTTAGCCAGCTCATCAACATGGCGCTTTAACCCTGCCTCTGAATGTAATGATATTTGTGTTCTCTTTGGTAAAATTTCAATATGTGCGATGATATTTCCAACAGTTCTCTCGATTGTTGGATCTGAGGATGAGATGATCTTTTCATTTATTATGGCTTCATTGCTGTCAGGTGCTGCAATATTGATATCAGCTAAAATATCATAATTGATTTCAACTTTAAATTTATTGAAAAGTTCCTGCTTTTTTGTTTCAATGAATTCATTTTCTTTTTCGGGTCTTAACGTTGATTCTATCAACTTTTCGGCTTCTTCAAAAGTACGTTCTTTATATTGTTCATGGTTTTCTTTAAAATATGCTTTCTTTTCTTCGGTTGTAATAGTTACGCCGTCTTTTAGTAGTCCTTTTCTGTATTCGGAAAAATATGCAGTTTTGATCTGGTCAGCTATTCTTTCAGTAAAATCATCTTGTTCCATAACTTTCTGAGCAAGTGCTTCCAAATAGAAAATTACTTCTGTACCGATGATATCAAGAAGTTCTTTTTTACCCTCGATAGTTGTATATTTTGATTTGTACATTGGTGGTATTTGTGAAAGACGTTCATTAAGATCTCCCATTGTAATTTTCCCACCTTTGTAATCTGCTACAATTGTAGAATCTGCTACTTCTGTAGCGGCAAATAAAGATAAAAAGGTAAATATTGCGACTAATGTGACTAATGTTTTTTTGTTAATACTTCTGTGATTCATAATTAATTCCTCTCCATTATCCATTTTAGAGCATCACAAAAAAAAATTGACTATTTAAAGTCAAGTAAATAAATGGATGAGTTTTTGAATGTAGTTATGCGTACAGAAGGTTATTGAATGGGGATATTTTCACGTGATCTAATAGTTTTAAATTATTATGCTCTTGATAAGAAAAGTTGTCTTGAAGAGATGGTCGAATTTTTATATAAAAATGATGTGATCGTTTCTGTTGATAATTTTTTTAAAGCAATAATGGAACGTGAGAAGTTAATGACAACAGGTATTGGAAGAAAAGTAGCTATTCCACATGCGCGCTCCCCAATTGTAAAAGAAATACATATTGCTGTTTATGTGCTTGACAATGAACTTGAGTTCAACTCGGTTGACGGCGAAGATGTAAAAGTGATCTTTATGATAGCTGTACCTGAAGTTAAAAAGGATGAATATATGAAAGTTCTGAGTGGAATTTCAAATTTCCTCAGAGTTGATGAAAATAGGGAAAAGCTCTTTAATGCAAAAACGAAAGATAAGATCTTTGAAACTCTTGAGGGGATTAAAGTATGAAAAGAAATCTAACACTGATAATGATAATACTATTACCGGTAATATTGAATGCGCAAAATGAAAATGCAGGCACAAGCGGCTTTACTTTTTTAAAGGTTAACTATTCTGCCAGAGCTGCTGCAATGGGGAATGCATATACCGGACTTTCCAACGATGCAGATGCGGTTTTCTTCAATCCTGCCGGTCTTGTTCAAATTGATTCACCTCAGGCTTCTATTACTTATATGAGTTATCTTGATGGAATAAATTGTGGCTCCGCAGCGTATGCTTACCCTGTAAATGATAAAACATCTTTCGCTGTTTTTGCCAAAGGTCTTTCTGCTTCTGAGGATCGTACAATTGCGGATGAGATGGGACAGTATGCCGGAATTGATGGAACTTTTGGGATGTCGGATTTCATCTTTGGAATTAGTGTCGCAAGATATTTAATTGATATGTTGGATGTTGGAATAAATGCAAAATTTATTCAGGAATCACTTGATGATAATTCAGCTTCGGCTGTTGTTTTGGATGCTGGTATCATGCACCAATCAACAAATGAAAATCTAAAAATTGGGATTGCCTTACGGAATATAGGTAAGCAATTGACTTATCATACAGATGATGAATACGAAGAGGTTATGCCAACCACCTTAACAGTTGGTTTTAATTATCATCCAAAAGATAAATTCTATGCCACTGTGGATATTTATAAACCTTTAGATAATGATATTTTTGGACGTTTCGGGTTTGAATATCAAGTGCATCCAATTTTTACTTTAAGAGCGGGTTATAAAACAAATGCATCCGATTGGGCAACCGGTGGCGATAATGATTTTTTGTCGGGGATATCTTTTGGAACAGGATTTGATCTTAATGTATACAATTTGAAAATGGATTATGCAATCGTTTCGTATGGTGATCTGGGATTTGTAAATCAAATCTCAGTAAAATATTTATTTTAGAGAAATAAGAAAACAATTCCAGTGCAAGATATATCAAAATTAACTTATCTCTCTTTTACTTGGAAAAGCATAACTCTTCCCCAAAAAATATTAGACAAAAAACTCAGTTTAAAAATATGATTAAAATTATTTTATGAGGAATTAATGGATAAAAAGGATTTTCTATTTGAGCTTGGTGTAGAAGAAATTCCAGCTGCCTATATAGCTGGAGCTATCAAAACTATCAAAGATCATTTCGAGATAAATTTAAAGAAAGCAAATCTTGATTATAATGAATTGCAGGTTTTTTCTACTCCAAGGCGTTTTGCAATTAAGATAACTTCACTTAAGACTCAACAAAAAGATGAAATAATTGAGCGAACAGGTCCAACTAAAGATATGGCTTACGATACTAACGGTAACTTAAC
>DAOUVH010000136.1 GCA_030667725.1 Candidatus Cloacimonadota bacterium
CTCGCAGAAGATAGAATTTACAATCTCCAGAAAAATGATAAACTTGATATAGATCTATCTGAAATCAACACATTCAGAAAAGAAGAACCTGTAGAAGAAACGAAAGCTGCAACTGGACAGGATTTGAAAATCTATCTTCAAGTAGGTGCATTCGGTTCGGAAGAGAATGCAGAAAAATTTGGAAAGAAAGTTAAAGTAATTGGGTATAAGTATATTATTTTTTCAAAGATCAAAGATAACAGTAAACTCTATATTGTTGCTGCAGGTCCTTTTAATGAAAATGATGGTTTGAAAAAAGCAATTCAGAAATTAAAAAAAAATGATATTAATTCCTATGTAATAAAAAGATACTGATCAAAAGAATATGAAAACAAAGAAACTAACACCAATGCTTAAACAATTTATTGCCATCAAAGAGCAGCATCCCGATAAACTATTACTATTTAGAATGGGAGATTTCTACGAAACTTTCTTTGAAGATGCAAAAACAGCATCAAAGATTCTGGGTATTACTCTTACAGCCAGAAATAAGAAAGCAGATGATCCTATTCCTCTAGCAGGATTTCCATATCATGCTTTGGATAATTATCTTGATAAACTTGTAAAACAAGGTCATAAGGTTGTTATCTGCGAGCAGATTGAAGATCCTAAAAAAGCAAAAGGTTTAGTAAAAAGAGGAATTACTGATATTATAACTCCTGGTTCCATTATTGATGATAAATTTATCGATTCAGTGGATCATAATTATCTGGGTGCTATTTATCAGGAACAAAAATCTAATATCCTTGGATTTGCTGTTATCGATGCTTCGACCGGAGATTTTCTATTCACTGAATTAAAAAAAGATGAATTGAAAAATGAACTGCTCAGATTGAAACCTTCTGAAATAGTCGTGCAGGATGATAACATCAAAGAAACTCTTAACTCGCTTAACATTGAATACGAACCAACTATAACCGTTTTTGATAGTTGGTATTTTGATCCGGAAGAAGCTGAACGTGCGTTACTAAATCATTTTGGAACAAGCTCATTAGAGGGGTTCGGTGCCCAGAATAAGTTATATGCAACAACAGCTGCCGGCGTAGCAATTTCCTATCTTAAATCATTGAAGAATAATGACCTGAAACATATTGGTAATATGCGATTTTATTCCATAAAGAATTTTATGCAGGTTGACGATGTTTCACGTAGAAATTTGGAATTAATAAAATCTATCCGGTATAATAGCTCTTTTGGTAGTTTAATCTCAATTATCGATGAAACCGAAACTCCGATGGGTGCGCGTAAACTTCGTGATTGGTTATTAAATCCGTTGTTGGATAAAGAGGAAATTGAATTACGGTTAAATGCCGTTCAAGAGCTGAAAGACAATTTTTCTCTCACTACTGATATTCGTGAATTGTTCAAAACAATTGGAGATCTAAGTAGAATTCTGGGTAAGATCGGGACAAAACGGGTGAATCCTCGTGATGCTATCGCTTTGAAGAATTATCTGAAAACTGCTTCCATACTTTATAGTATGTTAGATGAATTTGAGAATGAATTCCTTATTACATTGAAAAAAAATATTACAGATTATTCCAATATTATAGAGTTGATCAATAAAACGATAATGGAAGAAGCACCCATTCTAATTACTGAAGGGAATATCATCAAAAATGAATTTAACTCTGATCTTGATGAGCTGCGTGAAGTAAGCAAGAACGGAAAAGGATGGATCGCTAGACTTGAAAATGAAGAAAAGAAAAAAACAGGCATTTCCTCCTTAAAAGTTAATTATAACCGTGTCTTCGGTTACTATATTGAAGTTACACAAAGACACAAAGATCAAATTCCTGAGCACTATATTAGAAAGCAAACATTAGTAAATTCAGAGCGTTATATCAGTCCGCAATTAAAGGAATATGAAGCAAAAGTTTTGGGTGCTGAAGAAAGGATAAAAAATCTTGAATATGAGTTATTTGCTGATATCAGAGAACAGTTGTACAATGAGATCAAACCGATACAGCAATATGTAGAAGTTGTAGCTGTTATTGATGTCTTGGCTAACCTGGCTCAATTAGCTCATAAGAATAATTATGCAAAACCCGAATTTAATAATGAAGGATTTGTTGATATAAAACAAAGTCGTCATCCGGTTATTGAAAAATTATTAAAAGGTGAAGAATTCATCCCAAATGATATTAATCTGAACAACAAAGATAATCAGATATCTTTGATCACAGGTCCTAATATGGCAGGTAAATCTACATATCTCCGTCAGGTTGGACTATTGGCGATCATGGCACAGATGGGAAGCTTTATCCCTGTTGCAAGCGCAAATATACCGATCTTCGATAAAGTTTTTACTCGAGTAGGAGCTTCTGATAATTTGGCAATGGGGCAAAGTACATTTCTAGTGGAAATGTTAGAAGCAGCTAACATCCTTAATTCTGCAACTCCTGATTCATTGATTCTGCTTGATGAGATTGGTCGCGGAACCAGTACATTTGATGGATTAAGCCTTGCCTGGTCAATTATTGAATATATTCATAATAATCCTAAAATATCTGCAAAAACACTTTTTGCGACTCATTATCATGAACTAACAGAATTGGAAAATATTCTTCCGAGAGTAAAGAACTTCAATATTGTTGTAAAAGAATGGAATGATAAGATCATTTTTTTAAGAAAGATAGAACGTGGATCAGCTGACCAAAGTTATGGTATTCAAGTTGCACGTTTAGCTGGTGTTCCGGGGAAGGTGATAACAAGAGCGAAGCAGATCCTGCATAATCTTGAAGAACATGAAATTAGCCCTCAAGGTCTTTCCTCAACTGCTAAGAAACAGCTTTCCAATTATCATACAAATCAATTGGATATTTTTGATGCAATTGTAGAAAAATCCGAAGAAAAGAACGAAATCTTGGAAACTATAAAAAATTTAGATGTAAATAAACTTACACCTATAGAAGCGATCAATAAACTTTCTGAATTAAAGAATAAATTGTAAATTGGAGTAAGAATGATATTAGTAAGCGCATGCTTGGCAGGTATAAAATGTCGTTATGACGGGAAAGATAATGCTAATATTAAAGTGATAGAAATGGTTAAAAATGGCATCGCTATTCCTGTTTGTCCCGAACAACTAGGGGGTTTGCAGACTCCACGAATTCCAGCAGAAATAACAGAAGATAAAGTTCTAAATAAAAAGGGTGAGAACGTAACATCACAATTTAAGAAGGGTGCAAAAGAAACTCTACGTATAGCTAAATTAGTTAACTGTCATAAAGTGATCTTAAAACAAAGATCTCCATCTTGTGGATACGGCAAGATCTATGATGGATCTCATACAGGTAAGATTATTGAGGGGATAGGCTTAACCGCTCAGTTACTATCTCAAAAGGGCATCATAATACTTACAGAAGAAGACGTGTAACAAATAAAAAAGCCGAGATTGAATTTTCATCTCGGCTAATCTTTTTAGAATTTACGATAATTATTTATTTACCTTTTTTCTTATGTCTATTTTTACGAAGTCTCTTTTTGCGTTTGTGATTTGCTATTTTATAACGCTTTCTTTTTTTTCCGCAGGGCATTCATCCTCCAATGCTATTTCAATTTGTCGTGGTTAGCTTCGTTTACTTCTTCTTTGAAAGCTCTTGAAAATTTAAATGTAGGAACAATGCGTGCTGGAACTTCTACTTTCTCATCAGTTTTTGGGTTGCGACCTATACGAGCTTTGCGCTCTTTAAGTTTAAATGTACCAAATCCTCTGATCTCAATATGCTTTCCATCTTTCATTGAATCTTTCACTGAATCTAAAAATGCATCAACTGCAAGTGCTACGTCTTTACGGATAATTCCAGTCTCTGCTGAAATAACTCTTACTAAATCTGCTTTTGTCATAATTCATTACTCCTTATTAATTTATCATCGGTACTCTTTGTTCAAGAAGAGCTTTTATCTGTCAAGAACTTTCTCTGTAACTTTGTGCATTGTGGTATTTTAGCAATATCTTACTCTATAATATGAAATTAAGAAAAGGGTAAGTTGTTACAAATATTATCTTCGAATTTCAAGATGAAAATATCCATAAACATCACTATTCAAGCCTGTAATAAACGTTTGACTATAGGTAATTATTCATTGACAGTAAAAAACTCATTATTTATTTGGATAAACTTAAAAGGTATAGAGGTAGAGGTAAAATGATATGAAAATAGTAAAATTTGCACTTATCGGTTGTGGTAGGATTTCAGATAAACATTTTGAAGCAATTGAGCAAATTGAAAGTGCAAAAATTATTGCCTGTGCAGATATTATTAAACAACGTGCAGTTGATTCCGCAGAAAAATATAAAATTAAAACTTATTATACTGATTATAAAGAAATGTTAGATAAAGAAAGTGTAGATGCTGTATTAATATGTACTCCAAGTGGTATGCATCCACAAATGGGGATAGAAGCAGCTAATAGAAAGATCAACGTACTCACTGAAAAACCAATGGCTATAGACTTAAAATCTGCAGATGCACTTGTAAAAGCTTGTGATGATAATCAAGTTGAACTTTTTGTCGTGAAGCAGAACCGTTTGAATCCATCCATTCAATTACTCAAGAAAGCGATTGATAAAGGAAGATTCGGAAGATTATTTAGTGC
>DAOUVH010000175.1 GCA_030667725.1 Candidatus Cloacimonadota bacterium
GAAGAGATAGTTAAACTTGGATTGATGACACAAGATCAGTGGAATTTTGTTGCTGATAAATCATTTAAATTGTTTGAAAGAGGAACAGAGATCTCTGAAAAAAATGGATTACTTTTGGTAGATACTAAATATGAATTTGGTATTATCGATGGTAAAATAGTTCTGATTGATGAAATTCATACACCTGATTCATCAAGATTTTGGAGTTTGGACGATTACAATAAAGATTCAACAAAAGTAGACTCTATCGATAAGGAATATGTACGTCAATGGTTATTGGAGAATAAAGTTGATGGGAAACTTCCAAGTGTTTTAACGGATGAAGTTATTGAAGAAACAAACAGACGCTATCTTGATATTCACCAACGAATTACAAGTAAAGAATTAAGTTATGATTTTAATGAGGATGTATATGATAGAGTTAAAAGAAATCTAATCTCAGAAGGATTAATTAAAGACGGTTATGTAATAATTATCATGGGATCTCCGATGGATCTACCGCATTGTGAGAAGATCAAATCACATTTGGGAAAATATGATATTTATATTGATATGAGAGTTACTTCTGCTCATAAGAATGGTGAAAGAATCGGTAGAATAGTAGAAGTTTACAATAACTCAATAGAACCAGGTTGTGTTATAGCTGTAGCTGGAAGATCGAACGGACTTGGTGGTGCTTTAGCTGCAAATCTTACTATCCCGCTAATCAATTGCCCACCTTTCAAAGATAAAATTGATATGATGGTTAATATAAACTCTTCATTGGTAATGCCGTCTAATACTCCTGCTTCCACAGTTATCGATGTGAGTTCTGCTGCACTTGCTGCCTTGCGTAGTTTAAATCTGCTAAGATTGAAAACGGTTTTCAGAAATGAAATTCAGGAAGTGAAAGAATCTCTTATTAAAGCAGATGATGAGATACGGAATAATTAAGCATTTAAGAGGATTAAAATGAATATCGCTGTAATTGGTTCGGGTGGCAGGGAACATGCTATTGCCTGGAAATTATCACAAAGTAAATTAGCAGATAAAATTTACGTTCTTCCCGGCAATGGTGGAACAGAAAACAATGTAGATGTTGATATTAATGATTTTGAAATGATACTGAATTTCTGCAGACATAATACAATTCAACTTATCTTTGTTGGTCCGGAAGATCCTCTGGCTTCAGGTATTGTGGACTACTTTGCGGATACTCCTGTGAAAGTTTTTGGTCCTGATAAAGCTGGCGCACAACTGGAAGGATCGAAGATATTTGCGAAAAAATTCATGCAAAAATATGGTGTGACCACAGCCGGTTTCTGTGAATTTGGAAATAGCCACAAAAAAGCACAACATGAATTTAATAATAAATCTGCTGTCATCCTGAGCGGAGTCGAAGGAAAAAGCACGAATGATCCAACCCCAATCATCAAACAAGTCAATGGCAACTGTGTGATCAAGTACGATGGATTGGCTGCCGGAAAAGGCGTATTTGTCTGCTCAACTACAGAAGAAGCGCTGGCTGCTATAGATGAAATCCATTCAAGATATGGGGAAGATGCATCCTATTTGATCGAGGAAAGATTAGAAGGTGATGAACTTTCAATTCTTGCTTTTACAGATGGAAAAGATTATCAACTTCTCCTTCCTTCTCAAGATCATAAACAATTATTGGAAGGAGATAAAGGACCTAACACTGGTGGAATGGGAGCATTTTGTCCGGTTCCATTCTATAATGATAAACTTAAAAACCAAATTGAAAATGATATAATTAAACCAACCATGAATGGTATAAAAGCAGAAGGATTCAACTACAAAGGTGTAGTATATTTTGGTTTGATGATAACTAAAACAGGACCCAAATTATTGGAATATAACGTACGGCTTGGCGATCCTGAAACCGAAGTTGTGTTGCCTGCTATGAAAAGTGATCTGCTTGAACTTTTGCTCTCTTGTTTCAATGGTACTTTGAAAGATTATAAAATGGAATTCCATAATGGTTTCTTTGTGGATGTGGTTCTGGCTTCAGGAGGTTATCCGGCAGAGTATAAGAAGGGAATTCCTATTTGTGGAGTTAAAGAAGATCAGGAATTGATCTTCCATGCAGGGACTAAGAAAGTTGATGATAAAATTGTTACATCCGGTGGAAGAGTGCTAAATGTTATCGCTCATGGGAATACGCTTGATGAAGCCATCGATAAAGCATATAAGCGTGTGAATGATTTTTATTTCGAGGATATGTTTTTCAGAAAAGATATTGGGAAAAGAAAGAAAACCACTTAATTTATTATAAGATAAACTAATTAGATACACTCAATTAGTTTGAGTTAGTTTCAAATTTAAGGAAACATGGTAATTATGGATTGGAAAAAGGAATTAAAAAACAATATTGTTTCAGTGGAACAACTGAAACAATTCTACCAGATTTCTAATCAAAACGCACACATACTGAAAAAGATAATTGCCAGACATCCAATGAGCATTACAAGGCATTATTTATCGCTTATCGATTTTAATGATCCTGATGATCCGATCAAGAAAATGGTAATCCCATCAGTGAATGAACTGGATATCTCTGGATCTTATGATACAAGTGGAGAAAAGCATAGTACTAAGTTTATTGGTTTCCAGCATAAGTATCCTCAAACGGCTTTGATCTTATCGACTCATCGTTGTGCTGCTTATTGCCGATTCTGTTTTCGAAAACGCATTGTTGGAATATCAAAAGATGAGATATTTCAGAATATGGATCGGGCTGTTAACTACATCAAAAAGCATTTAGAGATCAATAATGTGTTAATTACCGGTGGTGATCCGTTAATGCTATCCACAAAAATTCTAAAACGTTTTCTTGGTAAACTTTTTGCATTTGATCACATTGATTTTATCAGGTTTGGAACTAAAGTTCCTGTATATTTACCGCAACGTATCATTGAAGACAAAGAACTATTGTCGATTTTGAAATTCTATTCCGACAAAAAAAAACAGATCTATTTTGTTGTTCAAATTGATCATCCTCATGAGATTACACCTGAATTAATAAAAGCTGTAAATATGTTGAAGAGAAGAGGTGTTATCTTAAATAACCAGACTGTTTTGATGAAAGGGATCAACGATTCTCCAGATGTTTTAGCAGAATTGCAAAATAAGCTGGTCTCAATTGGGATAAATCCATATTATGTGTTTCAATGCAGACCTGTGAAACGCGTAAAAAATCATTTCCAAATACCAATTTATGAAGGATATAACATAGTTGAATTGGCAAAAAGAAAACTAAATGGACATAGTAAACGATTCAAATTCATTATGTCTCATAAAACAGGGAAAATTGAAATTCTAGGATTTGTAAATGATGAAATATTTTTTAAATATCATCAAGCGAAAGATCCAAAAAATAGCGGTAAAATCTTCAAAAGAAAATTAATCAAAACTGCCGGCTGGCTGGAGGAATTTCCATTGATTAAGGAAAAATCTTGAAGAAGATAACGATATTAATAAGTGGTCGCGGCAGTAACATGCTGGCAATTATTAGGAATGTACAATCTGGTATATTAAAAGATGTTTGCACTATCCAATCTGTATTTTCCAATAAGGCGGATACTGCAGGATTGCAGATTGCAGTAGGACTTGGGATTCCAACTCATGTGATCGCATCGAAAGGGAAGAAAAGAAAAGTCTATGATGCACTGCTTTTGGAATGGTTGAAGCAGGTAAATCCCGATTATATTATTCTAGCAGGATATATGAAGATCCTATCACTTGAGATCATTCAAGAGTTTTCCAAAAGAATCATCAATATCCATCCGGC
>DAOUVH010000243.1 GCA_030667725.1 Candidatus Cloacimonadota bacterium
TGCAATCTTCACGCGTGTTACGCCCGGTAAGAATCCCAGAAACCATTTCTCTGCAATTCATTCCGCATTCACCACAACATTCAAGTTTAGGAAGTGGAAGCACATGAAATACTTTTTCAACAACAAGGTCAGTAAGTTCTTTTATCTGATCTTTGGATTTGAATACTTTCAGTTCTCTGAATTTATCATGATCATCGGAGTATTTACCAGAAATAGCAAATACAGTTCCATCGACTAGTTCTTCTAATTGCTCTTCATCTTCTGCACAAATAATGCGGGGGAGAGCAACATCTTTCATCCCTTCCACAACTACATAATCACTTTTAAGATGGGAAAGCATTTCGTTCAAAGAAAGTTGCCTGTTCCAGATTTGATAAGTCTCAGTAATTCCTCTGGCAATCACTGTGTCACCACTTGCTTGTGCATGTTTCCAACTGTTACTTCCTTTTTTTTCCATTGTGAAAGTCTCATTATGGATATCTTTGATAGAGGTTACCTTGAATCCTCGTTTTCTTAATTCTTTGATCAACTCTATAGTAACTGTCGTTTTGCCAGTATGATGATATCCCGCTACACTAAAAACTTTCATTTTTTATCATAAACTCCGTGATTTACTTATAATTTTTCTTATATGAAACGATACGATTTTTTCCTAATTTTTTACCCTCATATAAGGCTTTATCTGCCCTAGAAATGCATTCATCTGTTGTTATTGATTTAGAAAAAGAGCATATTCCAAATGTCATAGTTATGGATATCTTAGAATCCTTATATTCAATATTTTCTTTTTCAATTTTTTCTCTGATCTTCTCTGTGAATATTTTACTACCTTTATTATCAGTCCCAGGAAGTAAGAATAGGAATTCTTCCCCTCCCCATCGTGCGCAAACATCTTGTTGACGTATAGTTTTCCGTATCAAATTTGAGAGTGTTATAAGAACTTTGTCTCCTGCATCATGACCATAAGTATCATTCACATATTTAAAATCATCAATATCACTTATTACAATTGTAAATGGTTCAGCATTTCTTCTGAATCGTACAGTTTCATAACTTATTTGATCTAAAACAGCTCGCCTGTTAGGTAATTGAGTTAGCGGATCTGTTTTTGCCATCTTTTCCATATCATTTAAGTGTTTATGTTTCATTCTGTATTTACTCAATAATACAAGTACAATAATAACTAACAAAATTAGCAAAAGAATACTAACAATTAGATATATATTTCGCTGTTTTTTTTCTCTGGCAATTTTTAAATCATTGATCTGACGTTCATACTGCAGTTTTTCGATCTGTTTATTCTTATTTTCATTTTGAAGTTTAGTAATATGCTCTTTGTCATCACTTTCTGTTTTAAGCTTCTCGATCAACATCTGTTTTTCTTCAGCAGTTTTGGTAACCTCCACCAACTTTTCTGTAGTTTTCGCTTTATCAAGTTCATATTTAATCTCAATATCACTTAGCAGAGTTTCAACTTGTTCCTGATTGATCGCTAATTTTAATGAGTCTTGATACGCAGTGAATAATTTGTAATATTCTAATGCTTTATCTTCGTTGCCAATAACATTATAATATTCGTAATTATAAAGATATTTTTTACTATTGATCTCTTGATTTAGCTTCTCATTAGTATCGGCAAACTTTTGAATGTAAGTATAAGCTTTTTCTTTCTCTCCGGTCTCTTTATATATTTTACCCAATGCTTCATAAGTTCGTACAAGGCTTTCAAGATTATCTAATTCAATATAATTTTCAGCTGCTGTATTATAATGCAATTCAGCAAAATAATAATCTTCATTATAAAGATCTATCTCTCCTAATTTTTCACATGTTAAAGCAAGCGAAGATTTATTATCGAAATTATAATGTTGATCTAAAGAAAGTTCGTAATTTTCATAAGCACCTTTAAGGTCTTCCAGAGCATAATAGATCTCTGCAATAATAAAATGACATTTTGCTAATCCAATATGATTTTTATGTTTTTTACTCAGGTCTAAAGCTTGGACTGCATGTTCAAATGCAATAACGTTTTCTCCTATCATATTATTGTATGTTGCAAGATTGTATAACGCAGTTATTTGGAGTTCAAGATTATTGATCTTTTTCGCTGAATTAAAAGACAATGTCATATACTCAATTGCTTTTTTATAATTATCCAAGTATTTATATGCTATGGCGATATTTTGTAATTGTTGTGTTTGTTGTAATTTATTATGATTTTTTGTAGAAATTTTTAGTGCGATTATACCATATTCTAAACTAGCCTGAGGATAAATCAACCAATAGGATTTTTGTAATTCATCCAGGATCAATAATTTTTCCTTGCCTGTTGCTGAATCCAGATCAAGTTTTAATTTGTCCAGTCTGGTTGCAGTAAATCCTTGAACAATAAACAAAATTAATAATATAGTTAATATAAATTTTTTCAAAACTAATCCTCTTTATTTTTAATTATGGTTGAATAATTCTCAGCCAATCTCCTAGAAGAAATTGTAATCTTCCGATCAAGAGGGAAATACGAGCCATAGCTGTATAACCAAAAGCTGCACCAAAACTTACCATAAGGAAATAAATTCCAATTTTTGCTGAAACACCCAGCGCTCCAGTATGCTTCTTACTGAAATAAAAATATATGACCCCGCAGATTGTTCCAACAATGAGCATAAGTCGTCCAATAACTGTTACCCAACTATCCCCGATGAAAGGGTTTATCATTGTAGCTGTTAATTGATTTAATACATCAGATTTAAGATAACGAAGAAAAAATACACCGGATGTTGTCCCAATAATTACAGATATTGGAAATCGGCTGACCCATTCAGTTTTCGGGATCAAACGCATAAGCATCATAATACCAAGGATTGCCGGGATCAGTTTGATCCAGTTCGCGTTAAAATCCTGAGTTAGGGGATTATAAAGATTTGGAATTAGTATGAAGAAAATAGTATAGACAAACCAATATCCAGCTGAAAGACCAACAAATATCTGTTCGGCTGTTTTATAGAAGGGATTATCTTTATAAAGAAAGCTAAAGATCGCAAACGTAAAA
>DAOUVH010000102.1 GCA_030667725.1 Candidatus Cloacimonadota bacterium
AAATTGGAGGGTAGAGCCATATCCATAAGCATTATATTTTTCTTCATCATAATTCTGTTCAAAATCATAAAATAGATTATTTGATTGAAACCTATTAATTGAATAAGTTTCATAAGAATCGTAATATTTTGAATCTTCCTTCCAACTAAGAAAGTTGAATGAATAATTAAATGAATAGCTTCCATTACTAATAGGATTATAAACACTATTTCCAAGAGATAATTTGAATTTGTTGCTTTCGCAATCTGATAATAATGTATAGATGCTTTTTTCATATTCATATGGATATAACAAGTTATCTTCAACTGGCTCAATAATACGCTCATAATACGCATAATGCAAACCATTTATAGGATCAAAAGAACGCAGAATATTAAAATGTACAAAACTCACACTATTACTATTTTCAGTTTTAGATAGAAGAACTTTTAGATCAAAATTAAAACCTGTATTATTATACTTTTCATAATAAATTCCATTACTCTTTTCTGTAATAATCAAATCATCATAAGTTTCAATTGTATTATTATCATCAATTTTAGTATAATACTCATTTTGATCATCATTCCATACACCATCAGAACTATATGATTGTATCCAATTGAAATAGTGTTTATCAGGAGAATATATGAAACCGTGAGGAAAAGAATGATCATTCATCTCGTAATTAAGATTCAGGAATATTCCGATATTATAATTTGGTTTATTTACTGCTTGAAAAGTTGATATTTGCGCACCTTCCCATATCTGCATGTATGAAAAATATGAATTTGAACTATTATAATTAGCAAAATTAAAAGGATAATTATAAATATCAACAATTCTATTAGGAAATAAAGTTTCTAAGTTTACTCCAACACCACGTAAAGCAGTTGAATTAAAATCTAATGCGCTAAGATATTGTGCATAGATAATAATAATTAAAATTAATATTTTTCGCATTTGGTTCCTTAAAAAAGTTTCTTGAATCTTATTAATGAATCTTTCCAATCCAACCTTTTATCTTTTTCAAGATATTCTTATCAAGGAAGTTTTCGGCAACATAAGTAATTTTTTGAAGAAGTTTTAGAATATCCTCTTCCCCGCTCCAATTATCAATAAGAACTTGTTTATCTAATTCATTCAGAACAATATTCAATCCATAAACGACCAGCACAAGGTCATCCACATAACCGATGAAAGGAATGAAATCAGGGATAATATCAATTGGCGAGATCACATAAGCAATGATCCCTCCCACTAACAATTTCTGTTTTCCACCGACTCGTTTATCAACAGCTAATCTGCATAATAGAATAAAGAAATCTGGTAAAGCGAGAATATACTCGGTAAATTCTCCGGCTTTCTCTCCACCTTTGGCAACAGCTAATTTGTGTAATTTCTTTCTCAATTTCCCATAGAATTTCATTTTTTTTGGATCTTTTGTAAATTCTTTTTCTTGTTCTACTGTAACTTCAATCTCTTCTTCTTTTATCTCGTCATTCTTTTCTTCAACCATTGTTCCTCCTAGTTAATATATTTAAATAATAAACAAAAATTATTAATTAACGTATCTTCTCAGAATAATTATAACCTGATTAGATGTATTAGTACCAAGTACCTGAGCCGTAATAGTACCTGTAGTTGTTCCTGGTGGAGATGGAATTGGCGGAGGACATTCTAGATAATAGAATTCTACTTCCTTATTCAATCTACCATGCTCATCATTCACTACACCAGTTAAACCGGTATAAGGATCTCCGGTATCTGGTGGGATGGGTTCTAATGGTTCGCCCAGAGTTGTGGAGAATACCACGATATGATTATCAACCGGATTATTCTGACCATCTCTCAAAGTAATCCTAATCTCAGTTGATTTGTACTCTGGATCTGGTGGTATAGCCCACCAGTCAACGTGAAGTGGAACTGCAACAATGTCTATCGTCGGAAATTGAATTGGAAGAACAAGTTCACCTTCAAAGTTGTTAGCAAATCCTAATTCAATTCTTACAAATATTGTTTCATTTGTATGTGAACCATCATAGGTTAACCTAGTAAATGCAACTCCTGGGATGGAATCACCATTAGCATTAGTATTACCAACATATCCTGCTGAATTGATTGTAGCCCAAGAAGAACAATATGGTAATGAGAAATATACTGCAGTCCCATCAATAATAGGATTCCCCTGGCCATCTAATAATAATACTGATACTTCAATTTCCCATAAACCATTTCCCAGATTTATACCTGAGTTAATTTCTCCAATTGAAAAATCAACCGTAGCTGGGATGCTAGTATGTATTACAATATTAGATTTAGTTATTGAAATCTCATTATCATTAGAATCATAAACATAACACTTTAAGACAGCTATTCCAGATTGTTCACCAGCGTTCAATGTAACAGGAACAATACCATGAATAGAGCGAACTGAAAGAGAATCGGTTGTATTATACAGTATTCCATTTAAATTTGTGCCTTCGGGTCTGGACAATAATTTAAACCAAACATCGTAATCTCTTTCAACATTTATGCCATTACTATCTAGCAAAGCAAATTGAAACTCGAATGAATTGATTATGTTATTCTGACTTATGGTAGCTTGAATTGATTTTACCTCATTATAAAAAAAATCAATATCAGCTTCAATTGTATCAGAGTAATCATCATTTGAATATGCGGAAATCCGATAGGAGTAATTGCCGATTGTCTCCAATCCAGAATCTAAAAACGATGTTACATTCTCTGGTAATGTTTGATAATCTTCTTCCCATTCATTTTCACCAATTTTTCTATCGATTCGAAAACCCTCTTCAGCCGAACTGTTACCCTGCCAGGCTAACTGAATACTTTCAAGATCGATCTGCTCTAAAACAAAATTTGATGGTGCTTCTAAACCATCTTCGGGAGATGTTGATACTTTTGTGCACGATAATGTAACAAAAAAAATGAGTAGTATAAACCAAATTCTAATTTTCATGATCTTCTCCTTTACTCAACAGTTATATAATCAACTTTTACTACAGTATCCTGCTGAAAATCTTCATTAGTAACTGTTAAAGATACAGTGTACGTTCCTGAACCTAAATAAAGAACACTGGGATTTTTCAAATTCGATGTCTGTTCGTTGCCAAAATCCCACTCCCACGTAATGATCTGAGGGAAGTAAACAATTGATATATCTGTAAATTGAACAGTCATAGGTGAATTACCTGTTAGTGGCTCGGCCACAAAATCAGCTTCAAAATAACCAGGAGTTGTAGAAAACTGAACTAAATTTGAATAATCAGAATGAAAATCACCAACGAATGCATAAACTCTATAGGAATAAATATTGTATTCATCCAAATCAAATAGTATAGTACCATTTAAATTTGGTTCAGTTATTTGCATTTCTACAAATTCTTCGCCATTGACACTTCTTTCAATAACAAATCCTTCCTCACCAAAAGAGTTATCCGTCCAAGTAAGATACCAATACGTCATATTCAATTCGAGATCAGATGGAGCAGGAAATTCAATATCCATGTTAACCTCAGCAAAATCTGAGTTATTATTGCTTCTATAAGAGCATATTCGATATGAGATATGATCAAATGTCTGTCTATATATTGATATATCATCTAAATAGTATTCTGTATTTTCTGGTAGACTGGCTATCTCGTCCCATTCTCCGTCATCTAATTTTCTTTGAACTTTATATCCATTTTCATTGGTGCTGTTATCGATCCAGTTCAATTTGAATTCCGTTATTGCAGATTGAAATATAGTAAGATTTCCTGGTTGATATAGATCAACTTGGGGTGCCGTTGTGTTAGTACAAGATAGAGTAAAAAGGATAACGAGCAGTATAAACCAAATTCTTGTTTTCATATTCTTTACCTCAACTTAAACTGCGGAAGCCATTATTAACTTCCGCATAATTCCTATTATTTCAAACCAGCTAGAAGTTCTCTAGTTTTATTAACTTTAGTCTCGATCTCAGAAAATTTCTCTTTTTCTTTTTGAACAATTTCTTCGGGTGCATTTGTAATGAATTTTTCATTATTCAATTTACCGGAGATGATTTTCAGTTCTTTTTCTAATTTGAGAAACTGTTTTGTAAGTTTCTCTCTTTCTTCATCGAGATCTATCAAACCTTCCAAAGGAAGATAAATTTCAATATTCCTGACAACTGCAGCAATGCTGGATTTCGGTTTTTGCAGATCAACTGCAATTTCCATCTCGCTGATTTTTGCTAATTTAATAAAATAGTTCTGATAATCTTTAAGAAGTTGGATCTGATCATCTGTTGCAACCTTGATTGAGACACTGATCTCTATGCCAGGAGATAAATTAACCTGTTTTCTCAGATTTCTTATAGAAACAATAGATTCCTGGATAAGTTTCATATCCTTGTCTATCTTTTTATTTACTATATTTTTATCTTGTAATGGAAAAGTTGCTAAGACTATTGTTTCTTCTTCCATTGGGAAGAAGTGTTTGATCCCCTGCCATATCTCTTCCGAAATAAAAGGCATAATTGGTTGTAATAGTCTCATCGAATTCTGTAATACATCCAATAAAATAAATTTTGCTGTTAATTGAGCATCTCTGTTATCATCATTATAAATTCTATCTTTGGAAAGTTCCAGGTACCAGCTGCAGAATTCCTTCCAGGTGAAATCCATCAAGATATTGGCAGCATCGTTGAATCTGAGAGATTCATAGTTTTTGCGAGTTTCTTCAATAACTTCGTTCAACCTGCTATAAATCCATTGATCGGCAAGTTCCAGTTTTAATTCATCTCTTTTGGGAAGACCTTCGATCTTTTCTGCATTCATCATAATGAAACGATAGGCATTCCAGATCTTGTTGGCAAAATTCCTTCCAGTTTCCAGGATCGAGTTGGAATAATAACTATCCTGCCCTTTTGGACTGGCAAAGATAATGCTGAAACGAAGTGCATCAGCTCCCACGTTTTCAATTATATCCAAAGGATCAGGTGAGTTACCAAGAGATTTGCTCATTTTAATTCCTTTCTCATCACGAACCATTCCATGCAGAAGAACAGTATCAAAAGGTATTTTATCTTTGAATTCAAGTGTTGCCATTATCATTCTGGCAACCCATAGATAGATGATATCCGGTGCTGTTACCAGCAGATTTGTAGGAAGAAAGTAATCAAGTTCTACGGTTTCATCCGGCCAGCCAAAGGTTGAGAAAGGCCACAGCCAGCTACTAAACCATGTATCAAGAACGTCTTCATCCTGTTTAAATTTATTGTGACCACATTTGGGGCAAGTTGTTGGTTCTTCTTTAGCAACTACGATCTCATCGCAGTTCTGGCAATAGTAAACTGGTATTCTG
>DAOUVH010000253.1 GCA_030667725.1 Candidatus Cloacimonadota bacterium
AGTAGGGCTTGAGTTGGGTGCTGATTTGCTCCATCACCAGCATTCACGACAGGAATATCTACAACTTCTGCAGCATATCTGGCAGCTCCTTCAATAGGACTTCTCATAATAATAATATCAGAATATTGTGCAATGGTCTGCAAAGTATCTGCAAATGTTTCACCCTTTTTGGCTGAAGTGTTCTTTGTTCCACTCATGATTATTGTATCTCCATTCATACGTTTCATTGCAGTATCAAATGAGAACATTGTTCTGGTGGATGGTTCAAAGAATAATAGAGCTGCAAGTTTTCTTTGCATATTTGGAACTATCTCCCCTTTCTCGATCTTTGCGGCTGAATCCATCAGTCGCAAAATATCTTCTTTACTCAAATCCCGCATTGAAATTAAATTATTCATCTATTTCCTCCTTGTTTATTTCGTTCCTCATAAGCCTTCCAGGCTCTTTCTTTGTACAGTTTTGCTTCTGCTTTGGGATCGTCTGCTTGCAGAATTCCTCTTCCAACAATTATACAATCTGCACCACCACCAACTGCTTCTTCAATTGTGATATATTGCTGTCCCATTGCATCGGAACCTTTTTCCTTTTTCACTCCCGGTAGCATCAGAAGTTCACTTCCCGGAAATTTAGCTTTGAATCTTTTTATATCTTCAACACTGTTTCCGTGTCCAATAAATCCTGCAACCCACTGTGGATTTTTCTTCGCAGCTTCAAAACATTTGCGAGTGTAAGTTTCATTAAGCAGATTACCTTTGGAACTCATACGAGCTAAAACAAAACCTGCTCTATTTTCAATACCTTCAAATAATCCCTTTAGAATTAGCTCACCTGCAACCATATGAACAGTAATGTATTCAGCCCAGTCTGCAATTTTATAAACACCATTTCTAAATTGATGCCTGACTGTATTACCGATATCGGCAAATTTACGATCTTCAAATATCAGAAAGTTCTGACGTTTAGCATATTCTTGTAATTTGGGAACGAAATTCTCATCGTAGTCATCAATTATATCAACATGCGTTTTCAGCATAACGATTTCATCACCAATCTTATCTAACATTTCGAAAAATTCTTTTTGAGTTGTAACATCAAGCGAAAGAACAAGATTAGATTTCTTTTCATTCATTTTATTAAGAAGTTTCTGTGTAAGTGAATTGATATATTTTACTTTTTCTGTTTTCGGTTTATTTAAACTGGCAGTAAATTCTTTAACTTCTTTAACTTTTTCTTCTGTGATCAGATTTTTACTCTTTAATATCTGAACAATTTCATTAAGTGTGATCAAGCTGTGAAGTTTATAACCATCTTTGGCAAGTTCTTCAGTTCCATTCAGGCTTCTATCGATAACCACAACAAAATCTTCAATTACAATTCCTTCTTTTTCATACTTCTCTGCAGTTTCAATTTTACTTGCTCCGGTTGTTATCAGATCATCGATCACCAAACATTTAGCACCTTTCTCAAATTTACCGATCACATTATTACCGGTTCCATAAGCCTTTTCTTCTTTTCGCATATACACTAAGGGTTTTTGCAATTTGGAAGCTACTAGAGATGCAATTGGTAACGCTGTGTAAGGAATTCCAGTAAGTACATCAAATTCCATATCTTTGATTCTATTAACTAAAAGGTCAGCGATACCTTCTAAAATAAATGGGAAGCTGATCATGTCACGTAGATCAAAATAGAACGGTGAAACAAGTCCGCTTTTTAGTGTGAAGCTGCCAAATTTAATCGCTCCGATTTTTTCAAGTTCCAGAACAAATTGTTCTTTTGTCATTTTAACTCCTTTTATTTTTTGCCACTGACTTTCACTGACTTTATTAATCCAAATACACTTAAAAACTTTATCATCGGAAATTCATTGTTCGATATTGGATATTCATCTTTTATAATATTCATACCTCTTACCATTAACAAAAACCGTATTTATTTGCGCTTTAACTATTCTCCCATCGAATGGTGAATATTTTGCCTTACTTTGAAACAAGTCAGCAACAATCGGAGATTCATTTTCTGTATCAATTACTGTTAGATCTGCAAAGTATCCTTCTTTAATTTTTCCACGATTTTTCATTTCAAATATTTCTGCTTGTCTGGAGCTTGTAAGTTCTACTAATCTCTTAATTGGGATGTTACGTTCATTGAATTCTGTAATAAGAATTGGCAGAGTTGTTTCGAGTCCGGGGAAACCGGATGGAGCATTGCTGTAATCTTCGATCTTTTCATCAATTGTATGTGGTGCGTGATCACTTCCAGCGCAATCGATAGCTCCATCTACAATTGCTTCCCAAAGAGCCTGATTATCTTCATTCGTACGGAGTGGTGGATTTACTTTTCCGAAATTCCCAACTAAATTTAGAATACATTTATCAAGTGTTAGATGATGAGGAGTAACTTCACAAAAAATATTTTTATTCTTATGCTTTCTTATTAATTCGATCTCTTCTTTTGTTGATACGTGACAGATATAGAGCTTGTTTCCAATTTCGTTTGCTAATCGCAAAACAAGTTCAGTTCCTCTAATTGCACATTCTCTGTTCCTTATTTGATCATGATTTTGAATACATTTATCTTTAATTACTTTCTGCCATTTATCAAGACAATCCTGCATCTCAGTATGAACAAGAACGACTTTATTATACTTCTTTGCAAGTTTGAATATTTCTTTTAGTTTATCCTCGTCTGCAACAACTTCATTTGAACTAGATCCAGCTAAAAAGACCTTTATCCCAGCAACCTCCTTGGGATCATTATTGAGAATTTCATTCAATTCATGCAGGTTATTCTCAGTAGCTCCCAAATGGAATTTATAATTCACTTTTGCATTC
This sequence comes from Candidatus Cloacimonadota bacterium, assembly GCA_030667725.1. The sequence continues at coordinate 2,835 of DAOUVH010000253.1, forward strand.
TTTGCAGCTTCTCTTTTTGCGTTCAACCCTTTTAGATTCGTAGTTGCCGGAATAGTGTTCGGCATATCTATAATTGTTGTCACACCACCTGCAAGTGCAGCCAATG
>DAOUVH010000200.1 GCA_030667725.1 Candidatus Cloacimonadota bacterium
TAGTGCGGACACATTGCACAAAAGATCCCAAGATAAATCGCAGATTATGGACATATCCGTTAGAAAATTTTTATGCTATGCGCAATGCTTTTCGGTTAAGGCATACGCTTCTTCCCTACATTTATTCTGCTGCCAGAGAAGCTTATGATACCGGTATCTCAATTTGCAGACCGATGTATTATGACCATCCAAAAACAGAAGAAGCATATAATTTTCCAAACCAGTATATGTTCGGAAATGATATGCTGGCAGCACCCGTAACGCAGCCGATGGAAGGGGACAGCCTGTTCGCTACCAAGAAAATCTGGCTGCCGCAGGGTGAGTGGATAGAATGGTTTTCCGGCACATCATTTACAGGCGACAAGATCATCCAAAGAGCTTTTACTCTGGATGAAATCCCTGTCTATATCAAATCGGGAGCTGTTATTCCCATGCAGCAGCAAATGAAGAGCGGTGGAGAATATCCGGTGAATCCGTTGATCCTGACAATTTTCCCGGGAGAATCAGGAAACACACAAGTATATGATGATGAGGGAAATACTAACAATTATAAAACAGGAGCTTATACTTTTACGGAGATCCATTTCGACAAAAATAATAAAATGAAAGTTGTAATCGACCCAGTACAGGGAAGCTATCCGGGAATGCTGGAGTCGAGAGCTTACGAACTGAGATTACCTCTCACTTTCCCGCCGGAAAATATCAAAGTAAACGGTAAAATGATCAATTATGCAAAAGATCTAAAAGCCGGTTCATGGACATATAACGGCGATGAATTGACCACATACATCTCCACACCGGAATTCAGTGTTCAGCAAAAAGTAGAAGTTGAAATTAATTTTCCTGAATTTGATATTGAATTACTTTCCGGGAAAAGGGGAAAGATCGATAAACTTATTAAATTTATGAAATTTCTGGCAAATAACAATTGGGATAAAACAAAATATTCAAATGATGTGGTGGTAAACGCTGCTCAGACAGGGCATAGGATTACTCTCGATCCGCAGAATGCTTTTAAGGAAATTCAAGAGTTCGATGCAAAGTGGAAGCAAATATTGGAAATGATCGAAGCATGTTCCCTGGAAAAACCGAACTATCTTCCCTATCTTGAATTATTGAAAACTGTTGATATGAAATGATGGTTTTGTTGTTTTTTTTGCTCTATTGAGAACAACCGTTGCGAAGGTTTCTGACCTTTCGTTAGGTTATCCATTTTTCTACACAAGTTAATACTTGACATTATACACACTATATTGCAGATTAACCCGCGTGTATGTGGAGGTAAGTAATGATAGAAAAACATGTTCGAATGAATGTAACTTTGCCTGAATCTGTTGCCAGGGAATTAGCTCTTGTTGCAATAGAACTTAACGACAAAAAGAGCAGGATAGTAGCAAAAGCATTGGAATTATATTTTGATGAGATAGACGGGCAAATTGCTGAAAAAAGATTAAGTGAATTAAATCAGGGAAAAACTGAACTTGTAGAAGCAGAAAAGGTCTGGAAAGAACTTGGTCTGTAATTATGTATCAAGTTAAGTTCCTGAAAAAGGCTGTTTCCGAACTTAAAAGAATCGATCCGATCTGGCAGAACAGGATCAAAGAAAAAATAATCCAATTAGCAAAAGACCCATCTCAATTGAAAAACAGGATCAAACCTCTTAAAGGAAAGTACAATAAATTTTTGAGATTAAGAGTTGGAAGTTATAGAATTATTTTTAAGAAGAAAGATGAAGAACTCATTATTCTAATTATTCGGGTGGCACACAGAAGTGAAAGTTATTGAATTATTAGCTGCACCCGGAATACTGTTTATTTTATACTGGATATTATCTCATAAAAGGAATGTGAATAATGTCAAATAGAGAACTAAAAATATCTGTACCTGAAGCAAGAATAAAAATTGAGACACAAATTAAAAAAGGTTATATTTTAGTTGAACTCGCAACAAAAGAAACAAGAGATAACTTTAAAATAAGGTTTGAATATTGGGATTCGCATACTCAGGAAGTTCTTGAGAACATATTTTCTAGTGTTTGTTATCGTATTGATTTTGAAGAGCACAAATCAAGCGAAGTTGAATATGTCAGTTCAGATTGGATACCAGATATCAAATATTATGTTAATAAACAGATAATACCAAAACTGGAATACTTAAAGATTTTATTAGAAAATATTGATGACTTTAAAAAATTAAAAAAATCTAATAAATCTTTGAAAGAAAGAATTGATAGGAAAACAAATATAATTAATGATGCAAATGAAATTATTGAATTAAAACCAAATGTGTTTGGTTTAGGAATAAATTTTAATAAAATTATTTCTAAATTGAAAAAAAAATCAAAAAAGCAATAATTCAATAATTTATTAATTCTCTAAAATTCAACTACAAACTCTGTCTCATTTTTTTATTTGTTTCCAGTGAGAATTTAAATCCATGATTCAATAAGATTTCACGGATGAGCGTGAGTCCCAAACCCTGCCCACCAGCTTTCGTACTGAAGAATAGTGTGAATGATTTGTCCGAAAACGGCAATAAAAAAACCTCTCCGCCGAGAGGTTTTATTGACTCATGATTTATAGATCAAGTTTATAGTAATGGCTCAACTTTACCAATAATTTTATCTTTACCAACAAGCCCAATGATTTGAGATTCTACTTTTCCGTCTTTGAAGAAAAGGACAGTTGGAATGGACATAACCTGATATTGCGCTGCAATTTTAGGGCTATCATCAACATTAAGTTTTACAACTTTGATCTTCCCTTCATAATCAGCAGCAACGCTTTCAAGAGTGGGCGTTAATGCTTTACAAGGTCCACACCAAGGTGCCCAAAGATCAATAATAACAGGGATATCTGATTTTAATACTTCTTGTTCAAATGTATCTGTAGTAACTTCTAACATAATTCTTATCTCCTACTCAATTATTGCCAAGATATCTGATTGAGAGATAATCAATAATTTCTTATCTTCAACATCTACTTCGGTTCCGCCATATTTTGCATACAATATTTTATCGCCGATCTTTACCATTTTCTGCAGATCTTCATCAGTACCAACGGCAATGATCTTGCCGATCTGTGGTTTCTCTTTGGCAGTATCAGGAATGATAATGCCCCCAACATTCTTCTCTTCAAGTTCGGCTACTTCGATAACAACACGGTCATCAAGTGGTTTTAATTTCATAATATCCTCCAACTTTATTTTTATATTAAACTAATCTTTTTCTCATAATTAGCAAGCCCTTTTTTGGATTGCCAGCTTTTTGAGTCAAGAACAAAATTACTTATCCTCCAGACTACTGATAATATCGGCAATATTAATCTCTTTTTGCTCTCCATTTGCCAAATTTTTTAAGATGATCTTATCTCTCTTCAGTTCATTCTCACCTAAGATCAAGGCAAAGGCAGCGCCTGTTTTATTGGCAGTTTTCATCTGGGCATTCATGGATGTTTTATCCGGATCGAATTCCGTTGAGACTCCATTCTTTCTCAATTCCATGATCAATTTGATCCCGGCAAATCTGGCTTCATTACCTAA
>DAOUVH010000164.1 GCA_030667725.1 Candidatus Cloacimonadota bacterium
AAATGTGTTCTCTTTTCAACTCATATAATGCGTGAAGCTGAACGAATTGCCGATAAAATTGTTATGATCCATCAGGGTAAGGTTCTGGCTCAGGGCAGTTGGGAAGATTTTAAGAAAGATACTGACCTGCATGACCTTGATGACATTTTCATTCATTATGTAAATAGCATAACGAGCGAGTATGTATGAATTTAAAGAAAATATTTGTAATCTATAAAAAAGAAATGCTCGATCTTGTTCGGGATAGAAGAACTATTATTACTTCATTTATTCTACCGATCTTGCTATATCCGCTTTTAATGATCGGTTTTTCCTCAATGATGTCACGTCAGGAAATGAAATTAGAGCTGCAGGGAATTGTTATTTATCTTAATGATATGGTTCATGACGAGACCTCTCGTGAATTAAAAAAGTCACTTTCTCAAATCGAAACTTTGCAGATCATGGATGAAGCTCCAATCTATAACAAAAATACATATCTCGATCTGCTTCAGGAAAAATCAATTCAAGCCTTGATCAATATTGATGACAGCCTCTCTTCCTCAGGTTATAGAATTTACAATATAACATGTTTCTATGATGAAACTTCTGAGAAAAGTTCCATGACTTACCGAAAGGTTAGAGATAATCTGAATGATCTCGAAGAAACTCTTATCAGCAAGAGATTAGAAAAGATAAAAATAAATAGTGAAATTCTAAATGCTGTAGAGATCAAAAAGCAGAACATTGCACCACCCGAACAAATGGTCGGATTTCTTGTTGGGAAGTTCCTCCCGTATCTGCTTATTATTCTAACCATCAGCGGTGCTTCTATAATTGCCTCTGATCTGATCGCAGGTGAGAAAGAACGCGGCACACTTGAAACAATTCTTGTTAGTGCAGCCAGAAGGGATGAACTGGTTATTGGTAAATATCTTACAATTATAACAATGTCAATTATTACAGTTATTTTGAATTTATTAAGTATGTATCTATCATTCCGGCATATATTTATGCAGTTGGGAACAGGTATGGGTGAGTTCCAATTACCAATCGGCAACTTTGCTTTGATATTATTGCTGATGCTTCCGCTAATAACTCTTTTCTCGGCTATTCTGCTTTCTATTTCTACTTATTCCAGGAATATAAAGGAAGCACAAAGTTATCAGATGCCATTACTTTTTGGAGCTATCATGCTTTCAATGGTCAGTTTCCTACCGGGATTTGAATTGAATCTTGGATTTTCCCTAATTCCAATTGTTAATTTTTCTTTGATGATGCGTGATATTATGCTGAATAATTATCAATTACATTACTTTTTTATTATCATTGGGTCCACACTGGTCCTTGATGTTATTACAGTTTATATTTCGATTAAGTTATTCCATAGTGAGAATGTTCTTTTTAGAACTGCTGAAGAAAAATCACTAAAATTCTGGGGAAAAAATAAGAAAAATGTGCTCAATTTACAATTTATAATTGTTTATTTTGTGATCATGATAATTGCTCTTTATTATATTGGAGGAAGTTGGCAGTTAAAAGATATAATGAATGGACTCATCAAAACTCAATTATTGATAATCTTGTTACCGGTGATTCTAATATTGAGAATCTCAAAAACAGATTTAAAAACTACATTAAGACTCAATTATACAAATCCGCTAAATTTTTTGTTAGTGCTTGTTGCGGCAGTTCCACTTTTATTGTTAGCAGGAATTCTGGGTAAACTTATTAACAATATTTTCCCTGTATCCGAAGCTTATCTTGAAGCTTTACAAAATCTGGTTTCGGTTCAGCAAAATGGATTATGGTTCACAATATTCGTAGTTGGAGTTCTACCAGGAATTTGTGAAGAAGTAATGTTTAGGGGATTTATTTTAAATGCCTTAAGGAAGAAGGGGGTCTGGTATGGAATAATCCTCACTGCAATCTTATTTGGAGCTTTCCACCTTGACCCGTTCCGTTTGTTACCTGCTGCATTACTTGGAATATGGCTAGGTTATCTGGCAATGAAAACTAATAGTTTGTTTGTTCCAATTTTGGCACATTTTGCTCAAAACACGATCACAATTCTCATAACAAATTATGCTGATAAAATTTCATTTATTGAGCTTATAATCAAGGATGATAAAATTACATATTGGGTTGTCGTTCCTGCTGTACTCATAATCTATCTTGTTATAAAAGGTCTATCAATGCTAAATCCTCCATTAGTTAAGAGCTATTAGCTAAAATTTATTTAATCAATAATAATTAAGTACGCTTAGAAGGAGATCATATGTGCGGTATCGTCGGTTACATCGGAAAAAGAAACGCAACACCCATTCTCATTGAAGGGATCAAAAGATTAGAGTACCGTGGTTACGATAGTTCCGGTATAGCAATCCTAAATGATGAGAAGGAATTAAAAATATTTAAAGAATCAGGGAAAATTATTGAACTTGAAAGAGCTTTACCAGCACCTGATCAAACTGTTGGGAATGTGGGAATTGCACACACTCGCTGGGCAACTCACGGCAAACCGAATACTCTTAATGCACATCCGCATACAGGTTGTGATGGAGATATAGCCGTTGTTCACAATGGTATTATAGAAAATTATAAGAACTTGCGGAACAAATTGGAATCTGAAGGTCATAAATTCAAAAGTGATACTGATACTGAGGTTCTTGCTCATTTGATTGAACATTTTTCAAAGATAGAAGACGATCTTACAACAGCTGTTCAGGATGCTCTCAAGTTAGTAGAAGGAACATTCGGTATTGCGGTTATCAGTAACAAGTATCCTGATAAGATAATTGCTGCTCGGAAAGGAAGTCCTTTAATCCTGGGAATTGGAGAAGATGAATTTTTTGTTACTTCGGATGTTACTGCGATAATTATTCATACAAAAAAAGTTATCTATCTTGAAGATAATGAAGTTGTAACAATAAATCATGAAAGCTACCAAATTACTAATTTACAAAATGAGAATATAGAAAGCGATATCTCTATTGTAGATTGGGATGTATCATCAATTGATAAAGGTGATTATAAACACTTCATGTTAAAAGAGATCTTCGAGCAACCAACTTCGATCTTTAATGCATTCCGAGGACGACTTTACGAAAGGCTCTCAACTGTAAGGTTGGGTGGATTAAATATGAAAGGTGAAGAGCTCCGCAGGGTCAAGATGCTACAGATAATTGCCTGTGGAACTTCCTGGCATGCAGCTCTTATCGGAAAGTATATTATTGAAAATCTGGCAAGGATCCCTGTAGAAGTTGAATATGCCAGTGAGTATCGTTATCGGAATCCGATCATTCCTGAAGATACTCTTGTTTTTGCAATTAGCCAATCTGGCGAAACAGCAGATACTCTTGCCGGTCTGAGGGAAGCACAAGCAAAAGGTGCAAGAGTTCTTGGAATCACAAACACAATAGGTAGTACAATTGCCCGTGAATCCGATGGGGGAGTCTATATTCATGCTGGAGTAGAGATCGGTGTTGCTTCCACGAAAGCATTTACATCTCAAGTTACAATTCTCATTTTACTTGCTGTTTTATTTGGCAGAATGAAAAATCTTCAACCCACTTTTGGAAAATCTTTTATTAAAGAACTCGCAACTATTCCAGAAAAGATAGAAATATTATTACAAAAAAATGAAGAGATAAGAAAAATTGCTGAAACAATTAAAGACTCAACAAATGCACTTTATCTGGGAAGAGGAGTGAATTATCCAGTTGCTTTAGAAGGGGCACTCAAACTTAAAGAAATTTCTTATATTCATGCTGAAGGTTATCCGGCAGCTGAAATGAAGCACGGTCCAATAGCACTAATTGATGAGAATATGCCGGTTATTGCAATTGCTCCCGATGATGCGATCTATGATAAGATAATTTCCAATCTGGAAGAGGTAAGAGCACGCAATGGTCGAATTATCTCTATTGCAACGGAAGGTGACGAAAAGATCAAACTCTTATCCGAAAGTGTGATTTATATTCCAAAAACAATCAGAACGTTGCAGCCTTTACTTACCGTGATCCCACTT
>DAOUVH010000169.1 GCA_030667725.1 Candidatus Cloacimonadota bacterium
TTTCCGGTAAGGTTGAAGGAAATATTATTTGTAAGGATGCTATTGAGTTAGATAGAAGTGCCAGAATGAATGGTGATATTGTTGCAAAAATATTAATGATACATACTGGTGCTGTATTCAATGGAAACAGTTCAATGACTTCAGATCCTAAAGTAATAAGAAGAACAATAATGAATGAAAATGTGGAAAAGAAACAACCCACTGAATAATGAATTATTGAAATATATTAGTCTGGTAACACAGTTAGGGCTTACTGTAATTAGCTCGATTCTTATATTTTTAATTGGAGCATTGTATCTGGAAAAGAAATTCCAAACAGAAGGAGTCTTGATACTGGTTGGTGTTCTAATTGGTGTAGTGGTTGGAGTATTTGTAGCGTATAGATTATTAAAAAAATCTATAGAAAAAAAATGATCATAAACATGGAAGATAATAATAAATATATAAAAAAAATATTGCTGATTATTCTCTTGACAAACGTACTCGCAATTTTGACTTTACCGTGGTTCTTTAAGCAATCTATAAGTTGGATCATGGGAACGATCGGTAGTGCTGGAAATTTCTATTGGCTGGCTCATAATTTAAAGAAGAGTATCGGTCTTTTACCAACGAAATCACATGTTAGTGCAGCTAAAGGTTCACTAATGAGATATGCTGCCTTGATGATATTCGCACTTGTAGTCCTATTTCTGGTAAAACCGAATATCATAATTTTCGGTGCTGGTCTGTTATCTGCACAGATCGTGATCTATATAGTTGAGATTGTAAGGAATTTGAGAGATAATAAATACTTCCGAGGGTAGAATGGCGAAAAAGAAAAGCCCGATCTTAAAGATTTTTATTTTATTCATTATCATTGAAGTAGTACTTGTAATTGTTTCAAGTGGCTTTAATAAACAACTTCAAGTTGGATTTGATGATGGAAAAATTATCTTTAGGAACATTCAAAGTCATTATGACCTTCAAGAAAAAATAACAGAAGAATTTCAAATAGATGAATATTATCGTCAAACCGGTGAAACACCAGAAATTTACGGCAGCAACCAAACATATGAATTCTTTAAAAACATATTTGGTAAAGCTTCAGCGATAGGAACATTCCAACTTTTACGCATGTTGTTGATTGTAGACATCCTGCTTTTATTTATAGCGTTCCTGATCAAAAAGAAATTACTAAAAAGACCTTCCCAACCACAGATATTATTTGAAATGACATATTCTACTTTAGAACAATTTGTTATAGAAACACTCGGTAAAAATAAGGTCAATTATACACCTTATATAGTAACACTGTTTTTATTCATTTGGGTAAGTAATATGGTTGGAATGATACCGATTCCAGGGTTTATGGAACCAACAAGAAATCTTAATGTTCCGCTTGGACTTGGAATTTTTGCAGTAGCCATAGTTCATATTACGGCTTTTAAAGTTAAAGGTGCCTGGGGTCATCTCCAAAATTATTTAAATCCTATTAAAAATCCTTTATTCCTTCTGGATATAATTGGAGAACTTTCAAAAGTTGTATCAATATCCTTCCGCTTATTCGGAAATATTTTAGGTGGTGCGATCATTATTCTGGTTGTTTCATCTCTGGTTAGTTACGTGGTTTTTCCAGTTGGCTTAAATCTTTTCTTTGGAATGTTCGTTGGAACGATACAGGCATTTGTTTTCACAATGCTGGCACTCACATATATTGGTGTTGAGATCTCGGAGTAGAAATGGAATTTTCTGTAGAATATATCAGAATTGCAGCTTACTTAGGAGCAGGGATTAGTATTGGTTTAGGTGCTATAACTACAGGTATTGGATCAGGAATAATTGCAGGTGGAGGTTCTCTGGGAGTTATGAAACAACCGCAAGCTAATGATCAAATATTTAGAACAATGCTTATTGGACAAGCAGCATCACAAACAGCCGGAATATTTGCTTTGGTAATTTCTATGCTTCTTATCTACGGAGGATTTGATACTCCAGAAGGTGGTTGGTTCAAAGCCGCAACACTTCTTTCAGCAGGAATTGCTATGGGGATCGGTTCATTGGGACCTTCTCTCGGAGCAGGATATTCAGGGGGAGAAGCTTGTAAATCTGTAGCGAGAATGCCCAAACACGGTAATTTCATTATGGGTAATATGCTCATTGGGCAAGCCTTGGCTCAAACGTCTGCTATATTTGCACTTTTAATTTCATTATTATTATTATATTCCACACCAAATCAACCTGAGGATATTTCAATAAGCAGAATTTTGATTAAAACTCTTGCCTTCATCGGAGCTGGTTTGGCTATCGGTTTTGGAACAGTTGGACCTGGAGCGGGTATTGGTTATGTAGCAGGTAAAGCAAATGATATGATGGGAAGATTCCCCAAAGAGAAATCAAGGATAATGAGAACGATGTTTTTAGGAGCAGCAATTTCGCAATCAACAGCAATCTATTCGTTAGTGGTTGCCTTTCTGCTGATCTTTGCAGTATAAATAATTTAGTATGAAGATATTGGAGGAAAGATGGATAACATTACATTAGCACAAGGAATCGTGAAAGCTGCAGCTTTGTTGGGTGCAGGAATGTGTATGGGAATGGGTGCTTTGGGACCTGGAGTTGGTGAGGGATTTGTTGCAGGTAAAGCTTGTGAGGGAATCGCACGTTCACCGGAAAATGCAAGTCTTATCACACGTACAATGCTTGTTGGTCAGGCTGTTTCTGAGTCAACAGGTATCTATTCATTGGTTATTGCACTTCTGTTAATATTCTCAACTTAAGGAAGAACCAATAACCGGACATTGAACGTTAGTTGGATGAAGTAGTTTCCAACAGCGAAATATTAAATTGGAGATCTTATGATTAGTATAGATTATTCTCTTATTATTGTGATACTTAATTTCGTACTTTTGTTGATTGTACTGAATAAGATCCTATATAAGCCGATCAAGAAATTCTTAGAAGAACGACAGCAAAAAATTGCTTCTGATCTTGATGAAGCAAAGGCATCACGCACGCAAGCTGAGAAACTTGTTGAAGAGAAAAGTAGCGAGTTAAAGCAATCTGCTGAAGAGATAAGGAAAATGAAAAGTGCCGCTACCAGTGATGCTGAAGGCAAAGCCAAAGACATCATGAAGAATGCAAAAGAGCAGGAAAAACGAATATTGCAGGATACAGAAAATCAACTCAAAACTGAGAAAGTAAAAGTTATGGGAGAAATTGAAGATGAACTGGCAGAAATGGTTGCCGAACTTTCTTCTAAATTCTTATCAGAAAAACTCGATGAGAAAAAAGATAAAGAATTGATAAAGAAAATTATCTCTGAGAGGGCAAATAAGTGAAAAATATTCTCGTTGCTCAACGATATTCTCATGCTATTATTAGTGGACTTGATGATAAAGATATCAATACAATATTAGCTGATGTAGAGATTATGAGCAGTTCAATAAAATCTGAACCGGAACTTGTGAATGCTGTCAATTCTTATTTGTTTCCATTAAAAAAGCGTATGGAAATAGCACTGGAAATGACACAGAAACTAGCGAACATTAAACTATGGGAAAACTTGTTCGGTATCCTTTTAAAAAAACATAGATTTAATATAATCACAGACATTCTGCTAGATCTAGAAAATGAAATATTAGAAAAAAAGAACCTGATCAAAGTAGGGTTAACCATAGCTCATGAATTACCTAAAAACGTACTTGATTCCATATCTGCAAAATTAAAAGATATTTTAGAAAAAGATGTTATTTTAGAAACAATAATCAATCCTGAAATTTTGGGGGGATTTGTTGCAACTACGGATTCCCTGCTAATAGATGGATCAATTAAAAACAATTTAGTGAAGCTGTTAAAAGTTAAGTCAAAAAAAAAGAAATGAGGTCAGTATGAAAA